>JALRAA010000338.1:0-1757 GCA_023262645.1 Burkholderiaceae bacterium | reverse complement strand
TCACAGGTGAAGTCACCATTGATGTCAATGGCTTCAAGATGCCCGCTTACCGTAGCGCGCCAGCTGGCAAATCTGATTTGCCTGTGGTGCTAGTCATTTCAGAAATTTTTGGTGTGCACGAATACATCGCCGACATCACCAGGCGTTTGGCGCAACAAGGCTACATGGCGATCGCACCCGAGTTGATGTTGCGCCAAGGCGATCCAAGCAGTTATGCCGACATGGGCAAATTGATTGCCGAGGTTGTTTCTAAAGTACCCGATGCACAAGTCATGGACGATTTAGACGCTTGTGTGGCTTGGGCTGCCAGCCAAGGCGGCAATGTGTCCAAGCTGGGCATCACGGGTTTTTGCTGGGGTGGGCGCATCACGTGGTTGTACGCGGCCCATAACCCGAAGGTCAAAGCCGGTGTGGCTTGGTATGGCAGATTGAACGGTCCGGTGTCTGCTTTGAATCCACGCCACGCGATCGATCTGGCGGGTCAACTCAAAGCACCGGTGCTGGGTTTGTACGGCAGTGCAGACACTGGCATCCCCATGGACGCGGTAGAAAAAATGCAAGCAGCATTGGCAACTGGCAACGAAGCTGCAAAACGCAGTTCGATCCATGTGTACGCCAACGCACCGCATGCGTTTCATGCCGATTACCGACCCAGCTATCGCGAAGCAGAAGCCAAGGACGGCTGGCAAAAAATGTTGCAATGGTTCAACACATTGAAATGAGCGATTTATGAGTTTGGTATTGCTGGCGATAGTGGCGGGCACCTTGAGTGCCGGTGTGGGTAGCGTTCTGTTGGCCGCATTGCTGGCCCGCGCGCTGATGACCAGATTCACCCAACACTTACTCAGTTTGGCGGCAGGTGCATTGTTGGCCACTGCATTCATGCATTTGTTGCCTGAAGCCTTCGAATCTGACATCACACCGCAGGTGTTGTTCATGACTTTGCTCGGTGGCTTGGTATTTTTCTTTTTGCTCGACAAAGCCGAGTTGTGGCACCACGGCCATGAACACGGTGAAGGCCCTCACCATGCGCACAGCCATGTCCATGAGGAGGGTCACCACCACCACGCTGATGATTCACACAGCCACAGCCCGCAAGGGTTCGCAGGCAGTTGGGCGGTGTTGGCAGGCGACAGTGTTCACGCATTTGGCGACGGCATTTTGGTGGCTGCTGCGTTCATGACCAATTTCAGTTTGGGCGTGGCTGCTTCGTTGGCTGTGCTGGCCCATGAAACGCCACACCACATGGGCGATTTGGCGGTGCTGCAACGCGGCTTTGGACAAGGACGCGCCGCGTTATTCAAATTGTGTTTGGCCGGTGGCGTCACGGTCATAGGTGGCTTGCTGGGCTACTTCTTGATCGAAGGCCACGAAGATTGGTTGCCGTTCATGCTGGTCATCGCCAGCAGCAGTTATGTGTATGTGGCTTTGGCGGATTTGATACCGCAATTACAAAAGCGCTTATCGGCATCAGCCACATCGATGCAAGTGATTTGGTTGTTGGCTGGTATCGGATTGGTGACGCTGGCTACGCAATTGATGCATGTGCATTGAGCCAGAGCAATAGATGCGCCCAGGCTTAACCTTGGGCGCAAGGCAATCCCGGCGTGTTGCACCATTCGCTCCAACTGCCTGCATATAACGCAGTGCCGCCCAAGCCCGCTATGTGCATAGCCAATACATTGGGTATGGCGCTGACGCCACTGCCACAGTGGTGAACCACCGATGCCGGTGCGTGTCCCGCCAACAACGTGTCA
>JALRAA010000337.1 GCA_023262645.1 Burkholderiaceae bacterium | reverse complement strand
CGGCTTTGAAACGCTGGAAAAACTGGGCTTTCACGAGTGGGGTTTTGACTATGTGTTGCTCGACTTTTTGGGCGACGTGGTGTGCGGCGGTTTTGGTTTGCCCATCGCCCGTGACATGTGCCAAAAAGTGATCGTCGTCGGCTCCAACGATTTGCAATCACTTTATGTGGCCAACAACGTGTGCAGTGCGGTGGAATATTTCCGCAAGCTTGGCGGTAATGTCGGCGTGGCCGGTATGGTGATCAACAAAGACGACGGGACTGGCGAAGCGCAGGCGTTTGCTGCGAATGCAGGCATTCCAGTGCTGGCCGCCATTCCTGCCAACGAAGACATTCGCCGCAAAAGCGCCAGTTACGAAATCATCGGCAAGCCCGATGGCGAATGGGGCGCATTGTTTGCAGAGTTGGCGAAAAACGTGGCCGAAGCCCCACCGCAAAGACCCAAGCCACAAACACAAGACCAATTGCTGGCCCTGTTCAGTGCAGATGTCACCGGACGCGATTTCGTGATGACACCTGCCACCGAAGTCGACATGACTGGCAAAACCGTCATTGACCGGCCCACCCTCGAAGTGGTGTACGACGAAGTCTGAACGCAGCATGAGCGACATCATCCCCATCACACCTTTGCCGAATGCTGCGGCGACCGCCGCCGATGGTTTGGGTTGCCATGCTGGAAAAGACCAATTGCTTGACGCTGCCGCCAAAGCCGGCAAAAGCGATGTGTTGGCGCAATATGCGGCTGACTATCCCAAAGGCCCGCACGATCAGCCGCAGTCCATGTGTCCTGCGTTCGGTTCATTGCGCGTGGGTTTGCGCATGCGCCGCACGGCCACGATTTTGAGTGGCTCAGCCTGTTGCGTTTACGGCCTCACATTCACTTCGCATTTCTACGGCGCTCGTCGCACCGTGGGTTATGTGCCGTTCAATTCAGAAACTTTGGTCACGGGCAAGTTGTTTGAAGACATACGCGAAGCGGTGTATGAACAAGCCGATCCCGACAAACTCGACGCCATCGTCATCATCAACTTGTGTGTGCCCACGGCCAGCGGTGTGCCATTGCAGTTGTTGCCCAAAGAAATCAACGGTGTTCGCATCATTGGCATCGATGTGCCGGGCTTTGGAGTTCCGACCCATGCCGAAGCCAAAGACGTGCTCACCGGCGCCATGTTGCAATATGCCCGCCAAGAAGCCATGGCCGGCCCCGTGGCGGCCCCCCGTCAAGGTCGCAGCAGCAAACCCACCATCACGTTGTTGGGCGAAATGTTCCCGGCAGACCCGATGATCATTGCGCAAATGATCGGTCCGATGGACCTGGCTGTGGGCACGGTTGCACCCACCCGCGAATGGCGCGAGTTGTATGCCGCGCTCGACTGCAAAGCCGTGGCGGCGATCCATCCTTTCTACACCGCCAGCGTGCGCGAATTCCAAGCCGCTGGTCGTCCAGTGGTGGGTTCTGCGCCAGTCGGCATTGAAGGTACGCACGATTGGCTGGGCGCTATTGGCCAAGCCTGCGGTGTGTCGTCAGAAAAAATCGACGCGGCTCGCAACCACACCTTGGGTGCCATGCGTGGCGTGTTGGCGTCGCAAAAAATCCAAGGACGCATCACACTCAGCGGCTACGAAGGCTCCGAGTTGTTGGTGGCGCGTTTGCTGATCGAATGCGGCGCGGACCTTCGCTATGTGGGCAGTGCTTGCCCGGCCACGCCTTGGAACCAGCACGATGCCGCATGGTTGCAATCCAAAGGCGTGCATGTGCAGTTCCGTGCTTCATTGGAACAAGACTTGGCCGCGGTGCACGAATACAAACCACAGTTAGCGATTGGCACTACGCCAGTGGTGCAAAAAGCCAAAGAGGCTTCCATTCCAAGTTTGTATTTCACCAACCTCATTTCTGCGCGTCCGCTCATGGGTGTGGCTGGCGCAGGTTCGTTGATTCAAGTGGTCAATGCAGCCATGGGTAACCAGTCCAGGTTTGACGACATGAAAGCGTTTTTCGGTTCTGTCGGACACGGCGACGAGGCCGGTGTGTGGGAAGAGGTGCCTG
>JALRAA010000336.1 GCA_023262645.1 Burkholderiaceae bacterium | reverse complement strand
ACTTTGCCCACGCACCAATGCGTTGGCATGGGCGAGGCTTTCCGTATTGCCAAGCTGGAAATGGCGCAAGACATCGCCAAAGCCAAACATTTGTCGCAACGCTTACTCAACGGTTTGAAAGACATTGAGCAAGTGTTCATCAATGGTCACCTCACGCAGCGCGTGCCGCACAACCTGAACATCAGCTTCAACTATGTTGAAGGCGAGTCATTGATCATGGGTATCAAAGGCTTGGCGGTTTCTTCGGGTTCTGCTTGTACATCGGCCAGCTTGGAACCCAGCTATGTGCTGCGCGCTTTGGGCCGCAGCGATGAATTGGCACACAGCAGTTTGCGCATGACCGTTGGTCGCTTCTCGACAGAAGAAGAAATCGATTACGCCATTTCCACCATTCGACTGAACGTCAGCAAATTGCGTGACCTCAGCCCGTTGTGGGACATGTACAAAGAAGGCATTGACATCAGCACCATTCAGTGGGCTGCTCACTGATCAGAATCCAACAAATGATCCACGGCTTCGACTGCCTCACTGGCATAACTCCCACGCAGTTATGTAGGTGTACCAGGCAAGTTTTGTGGGTGATACAGCAGTAGACAATCGAGGACAGACATGGCTTATTCAGAAAAAGTAATTGACCATTACGAAAATCCCCGCAATGTGGGCTCCTTTGAAAAAGGTGACGACTCCGTGGGAACCGGCATGGTGGGTGCGCCCGCTTGCGGTGACGTGATGAAATTGCAAATCAAAGTCAACCCGGTCACGGGCATCATCGAAGATGCTCGATTCAAAACCTACGGTTGTGGCTCTGCGATTGCTTCTTCATCGCTGGTCACTGAATGGGTCAAAGGCAAAACACTCGACCAAGCCGCTGCTTTGAAGAACAGCGAAATCGCTCAAGAATTGGCTTTGCCACCCGTGAAAATCCATTGCTCCATCTTGGCGGAAGACGCCATCAAAGCAGCCGTGGACGATTACAAAAAGAAGCACGCACACTGATATGGCTGTCTCCATGACCGAAGCCGCAGCGCGGCATGTCAACCGATACCTCAACAAACGGGGTAAAGGGGTAGGCGTGCGATTGGGCGTCAAAACAACCGGTTGCTCAGGACTGGCTTATAAGCTTGAATACGTGGATGAGCTGGCGCCAGAAGATGTGGTTTTCGAGGCCCACGGGCTGAAAATTTTGATCGATCCCAAGAGCCTTGCGTATTTAGATGGCACCGAACTTGACTTTGTAAGAGAAGGGCTCAACGAAGGCTTCAAGTTCAACAATCCCAACGAACGTGACCGTTGCGGCTGTGGCGAATCTTTCCGGGTTTGATGGTGAACGGCGGTATGGGCAGAGATGGACTGTCACTGTCCAGCAACGACTTTGAGTTGTTTGGCCTTCCGCAGCAATTTGACATCGACATCGCAGCGCTAGACCAAACTTGGAAACAGCTGCAAAAGCAGGTACACCCCGATCAATTTTCTGCTCAGGGCGCTGCAGATAAACGCTTGGCCATGCAATGGTCCGTGCGTGTGAATGAGGCCTATCAACGTCTCAAGCATCCGGTGAAGCGTGCAGCTTATTTGTGTGAATTACACGGTGAGCCTGTCAATGCCGAGCACAACACCCGCATGCCGTCAGAGTTTTTGATTCAACAAATGCAATGGCGCGAAGAACTTGAAGAAAGCATGGAAGCTCGGCAAATTGAACAGCTTCAGCATCAAGTGCGGCAAGAGAAAAATCTTCTTCTGCAACAATGTGCGCAAGCGATTGACCAAGCCTCAGACCATTCCTTGGCGTCGCAAAAAGTACGCGCCTTGATGTAGCTCTCGGCGCATTGGTCAAACGTCATCGCGCGGGCTTTGGCGAGCTGGGCGGCGGCCTTAGCGTGCTTCTTGGCAGAGAGCGGATTCACCCCGTCCACGAGTTGCTTCCGGGCTTCTTGCGCCTTTTGGCGTGCCTCGGCAAGACTCACAGCGTGGGTTGGTCCGATGCCCATCGCATGCGCCTTACCTTCCCTCATGAACCGGAAGAGCCAAGACTTGGCCCCGGACTTGGTAATCTGG
>JALRAA010000335.1 GCA_023262645.1 Burkholderiaceae bacterium | reverse complement strand
CACTCTGGTGCGCGGCGGTGCTGCTCTTGGACACATGGTCGTCACCGGCAATCGCCAATACGCCGCCCCATGCGGTGGTACCCGCCATGTTGCCGTGTTTGAACACATCGGAGGTGCGGTCCACGCCAGGGCCTTTGCCGTACCAAATGCCAAACACCCCGTCGAATTTGTTGTTGCCGGGGGGCGCAAAGCCAAGTTGCTGGGTGCCCCACAACGCCGTGGCGGCCAATTCTTCATTCACGCCCGGCTGAAACACGATCTGTTGCGCCTGCAAATGCTTGCGCGCGCTCCACAAGGCTTGGTCGTAATTGCCCAGCGGAGAGCCTCGGTAGCCACTGATGAAACCTGCGGTGTTTTTGCCCGCCAATTGGTCGCGCTGTCTTTGCAACATGGGCAAGCGCACCAAGGCCTGCACGCCACTCATGAAAGCCCGTCCTTGCTCCAGCGCGTATTTGTCGTCGAGCTGAACCGTTTCCAGGGCCAGGCGAATGTGTTCGGGCAGGGGGGCGTTCATGGGTACTCCAACATCTGACGGTGATTGGTCAGTTTAGCGGCACAAAGCCCCTGACAACAGCTGGGTTGTCCCTTGCTTTATGTCACGCCATAACGGTCACGGTAGGCCTGTACCGCAGGCAAATGCTGCGCCATGGCGTGGTCGCTTTGCGCGCCCAAGTAAGCGAGCAAATCGCTCAATTGCGCCACCGCACAGACTTTGAGACCCAAGTTCTGACGCACATATTGCACTGCGCTGTAAGGGACATCGCAGGTGCTGCCGTCGGCCCGCTTTTCGGTGGCCATTTCCTGGCGATCCAACGCCACGGCCACGCCATAGGCTGTGGCCCGGCTTTTTCGATCAGCGCGATCGATTCACGCACCGCGGTGCCCGCGCTCATCACATCGTCAACGATCAACACCCGACCTTTGAGCGGCGCACCCACCAAACTGCCACCCTCGCCATGGTCTTTGGCTTCTTTGCGGTTGTAGGCAAATGGCAGGTTACGCCCGGATCGTGCCAACTCCACAGCCACGGCGGCCCCCAGCGGTATGCCTTTGTAAGCCGGGCCAAAAATCATGTCGAACTGCACATCGGACTGCAACAATGCTTGTGCATAAAACCCGGCCAAGCGACTGAGCTTGGCGCCGTCGTCAAACAAACCCGCGTTGAAAAAGTACGGCGATTGGCGTCCTGCCTTGGTGGTGAAGCTGCCAAATTTCAGCACCCCCGATTCCAGCGAGAATTGAATGAACGCTTGCGCCAGCGTGTGGTCTGGCGTGGGTGGCAACGACATAGGGGAATTCCTTGTTCAAACTCACCAGCCTCAACCTCAACGGTATCCGTTCAGCCAGCAGCAAAGGGCTGGAACTCTGGCTGGAAAAAACTTCGCCGGATTGTATGTGTGTGCAAGAAGTCAAAGCACAGGAAGCCGATTTGGTGGGCAAGTTTGAATTGCTCGCGGGACTGTCCGGCTACTTTCATTGCGCCGAGAAAAAAGGCTATGCCGGTGTGGGCATGTACACACGGCTCGAGCCCAGCCATGTGATCCAAGGTTTTGATGGCGGCGAGTTTGACGCAGAAGGTCGTTATTTGGAACTGCGGTTCGACACGCCCCAACGCAAGCTGTCGTTGATCAGCTGCTACTTTCCCAGCGGTGCTTCAGGCCCCGAACGGCAAGACGCCAAATTCCGTTTTCTCGATGTGATCTACCCGCATCTCATGGCGCTGAAAAAAGGCCGTGAATGGATACTGTGTGGCGACATCAATATCGCGCACCAACCAATCGATTTGAAAAACTGGCGCAGCAACCAAAAAAACAGCGGCTTTCTGCCTGAAGAACGCGCTTGGATGACCAAGCTGTTGAGCGAAGGCGGCCTGGTCGATGTCTACCGCCAACTGCACCCCGACACCACCGACGCTTGCTACACCTGGTGGAGCAACCGTGGGCAAGCATATGCCAACAACGTGGGTTGGCGACTCGACTACCACTTGGCCACGCCTGCGCTGGCCGAGACCGCGCGTTCTGTGACGATTTACAAAGACGAAAAATTTTCTGACCATGCGCCCATCACTGTC
>JALRAA010000334.1 GCA_023262645.1 Burkholderiaceae bacterium | reverse complement strand
CTGCCGGATCGTGGATAGAACAAGGCCCCATCACCACCAACAACCGATCATCCCGGCCAGACATGATGGCGGCGATGCGTTGGCGCGTGTCGCTGATGAGCTTTTCCACCGCGGTGCCAGCGATCGGAAAAAAACGAATCAAATGTTCGGGAGGGGGCAACACGGTGATGTCCTTGATGCGTTGGTCGTCGGTCTGGCTGGTTTGGTCATCGATCGGTACATAAGCATCTTTGTGATGGGATTTCATGAAAGACTCCTGGGCTTCAACGGTGATGGGTCAAAAATTCGTCAACAAAAAAAAACCGCCGGGAGCCGGCGGTAGGTTGGGGAGTTCAGAGCGTTGTTGCGTTCAAACTTCTCGACCGCCAGTGGGGCGTGAGATGAAAAAATAAGCAAAGTGAAAAAGCACTGAATTCATGGCTTGAAATGTAGCACAGGCCCAGTGGGCGACCCTAAGCGGTGCCGCCCACGGTCAAGCCGTCAATTCGCAAGGTGGGCTGACCCACACCCACGGGCACGCTTTGGCCTTCTTTGCCACAAGTGCCCACCCCGGGGTCAAGCGCCATGTCGTTGCCGATCATTTTGACCCGGGTCAGGGCGTCCGGGCCGTTGCCCACCAAAGTGGCGCCCTTGACGGGGTATTGGATTTTTCCGTTCTCTACCCAGTAAGCCTGGCTGGCAGAGAACACAAATTTCCCGGACGTGATGTCGACCTGCCCACCGCCGAAATTGGTGGCGTACAACCCTTTTTTGATGCTGGCAACGATTTCTTGTGGGTGCATATCGCCGCCGAGCATGTAGGTGTTGGTCATGCGGGGCATGGGCACATGGGCATAACTTTCACGCCTGCCGTTGCCCGTGGGCGCCACACCCATCAAACGGGCGTTCATGCTGTCTTGGATATAGGCTTTCAAAATGCCGTCTTCAATCAATACATTGCGTTGGCTGGCATGGCCTTCGTCGTCCACATTGAGTGAGCCACGGCGATCGGCGATCGTGCCGTCGTCGAGCACTGTCACGCCTTTGGCAGCCACGCGTTGGCCGATCATGCCGCTGAATGCACTCGAACCTTTGCGGTTGAAGTCCCCCTCTAAACCGTGGCCAATCGCTTCATGCAGCAAGATGCCGGGCCAACCTGAACCGAGCACCACCGTCATTTCACCAGCAGGTGCTGCTTGCGCCTGCAAATTGGTCAAGGCAGCGCCAACCGCTTCATCGACATAACGTGTGAGTGCAGCATGGTCGAAATAAGCCAATCCAAAGCGCCCGCCGCCGCCGGCTGAACCGCTTTCACGGCGACCGTTTTCTTCGACGATCACACTCAACGACAAACGCACCAGTGGCCGCACATCGGCGGCCAAAGTACCGTCCGCACGGGCCACCAACACCACGTCATATTCACTGGCCAATCCGGCCATGACTTGCACCACGCGCGGGTCTTTGGCGCGCGCTTGTTGTTCTAGGCGTTCGAGCAATTGGACTTTGGCGGTGCTGTCCAAACTGGCGATCGGGTCGTCATCGCGGTAGAGGCTGCGTGAACCGGCGATTTTTCGCGCAGGCACTTTGGTTTTGGCATTTTTACCACTGGCCGCAATACTGCGCACGGTATGCGCGGCGTCCATCAAGGAAGCCATGGAAATATCGTCCGAATACGCGAATGCGGTTTTTTCTCCGCTGACGGCACGCACACCGACACCTTGGTCAATACTGAACGATCCGGTTTTGACAATGCCTTCTTCCAGGCTCCAACCTTCTGAACGGGTGTATTGAAAATACAAATCGGCGTCATCGATGCGGTGGGCGCGGATGGCTGACAACGCCTGCGACAAATGGCTTTCGTCCAAACCATAAGGCTTGAGCAACAGATTGTGGGCGATCGATAAGCGTTCTAAGGTGGGTTCGTGTGCAATCATGCGGCCATTGTAGAAGCCAAGGTTTGAACCTGAGTGCAACAGGTTATTGGCAAGAACCGCCAGCCGTCACGCAGGCTCAAGCCTCGGGTCAGCGCCCGAGAGGTCAACTTGCTCACTGTCTTAAGAAGGGTCGGCGGCACTGCGGATAAAGGCCAGCAT
>JALRAA010000333.1 GCA_023262645.1 Burkholderiaceae bacterium | reverse complement strand
ATCGGCCAGTTTTGGTGAACTGGCCCTGCTTGCCGCACAACAAACCCGACCAGAGACCGTCACACTCAAAACCCCTGCTCAATTCAAATTGATTGGCCAACCCATACCGCGCTTGGAGACCGTCGACAAAGTGAATGGCAAAGCGGTCTTTGGCGCAGATGTGCGCCCACCCGGTTTGCTGTTTGCCTGCGTGGGTATGAACCCCGAGCTGGGTGGTACCTACCAAAGCTTGGACGACACGGCTGTCAAAAACATGTACGGTGTCAAAAAAGTTTTGGCTGTGCCCGAGCTGTATGGCAGCACCACCGCGGTCGCGGTGGTGGCACAAACCACTTACCAAGCCATGCAGGGCCTGCGCAAATTGCCAGTGGAATGGTGCCCCGGAAAAGCCACAGACATCTCGGACACCACAGTACAAAGCAGTTTCAAAGAGGCTTTGGACAGCAACAGCGGTTTCACCTATTTCTCTCATGGTGATGCAGACCGTGCGATTGCGGCGTCGAAAAAAACTGTCAAAGCCGAATACAGCGCGCCCTATTTGGCGCACGCGGCCATGGAACCACTCACCTGTACCGTTTGGTTCAAGGAGGGCGCAGCAGAAGTTTGGGCATCGACACAAATCACCGATCTGGCTCGCCATGTGGTGGCCAAGGTGCTGGGCATTTCGTCTGACAAAGTGCAATTGCATTTGACCTTGCTGGGTGGCGGCTTTGGGCGGCGGCTTGAAATGGATGTGATTGCGCAAGCCGCCTTCATTGCCAAAGCCTGCGAAGGCACGCCGGTGCAAACGCTATGGGACCGCACGCAAGATTTACAGCACGACTTTTATCGACCAGCCGCTGCCAGTCGTTTCACCGCAGCATTGGATGACAATGGCCAATTGACCGCTTGGCACAACTTGTCCACCAGCCAAGCTGTATTGCCTCAAGTGCTCAACCGTTTGTTTGGATTGCCTGCAGCTGGCCCCGACAAAACCACGGCTGAAGGCGCATTTGACCAAGCGTATGAATGGCCGAATGCGAAGGTCAGCCATTGCGCCGTGGACCTGCCCATACCAGTTGGGTTTTGGCGCTCCGTCGGACATTCGCACCAAGCGTTTTTCAAAGAAAGTTTTGTCGATGAAGTGGCGCACGCGAGTGGACAAGATGCCTTGGCGTTTCGGCTGTCACTTTTGAAAAACCATCCGCGCCACGCCAAAGTGTTGCAAACCGTGGCAGAAAAAAGCGGTTGGAAACCCAGCGCCTACCGAGCACCGGATGGCAGCCAGCGTGCCATGGGTTTGGCGTTGCATGAATCCTTCGGCAGTATCGTCGCGCAAGTGGTGGAGGTGTCGGTGTTGCAACAAAAAATCAAAGTGCATCGGGTGTGGTGTGTGATCGACTGCGGCACCGCCATCAACCCTGATTTGATTGCCCAGCAAATGGAAGGATCGGTGGCGTTCGGCTTGTCCGCAGCGCTGTATGGCCGTATTCAATTGAACAAAGGCCAGGTTCAACAAAGCAATTTCCACGATTACCCGATATTGCGAATGCCGGACATGCCCAAGGTCGATACTTTCATCATCCCCAGCGATGCCACACCCGAAGGTGTGGGTGAACCCGGGACACCACCAGTGGCGCCTGCCGTAGCGAATGCCTTATTCACATTGACTGGACAACGCTTGCGATCGCTTCCATTCGTTGTGGCGGCCGCATCTGCTTGATGCCCTGCGCATAATGGACGCCATCACAACACACCACAGGGTGAGCGAATGAATGCTGATGAATGGACCACGTTGCCATTGCCCGATGGTGTCAGCACTCGCCATGTGCGCATCGAGACGGGTTTGGATATGCATGTGCTCGAAGCTGGCCACACCGATGCAGGTAACAGCACCAAGCCTTTGATATTGCTGTTACACGGTTTTCCAGAACTGGCGTTCAGCTGGCGACATCAACTCACTGCGCTGGCTGACGCTGGTTTTCATGTGGTGGCCCCTGACCAACGTGGCTATGGCCGCACCCATGGCAGCGATGACCATTTCGACGGCGATTGGCGAGCCAGCAACATGTTGCGGTTGGTCGACGATGTGCT
>JALRAA010000332.1:1709-2083 GCA_023262645.1 Burkholderiaceae bacterium | reverse complement strand
TGTCACGCTACTTGGAGCGGGCAGAAAACATGGCGCGAATTTTGGAAGTGGGACAGTCATTTGCCCTGCTTTCCTCTTCCGACAACAGCCGGGCCGCACACGATACGGTGAGTGAACCCTTGGTGATCACAGACACGCTAGCAGCTTTTGAAGCCACGGGTCGAGCCATGCGTTCAGACCAAGTCGCGCAATTTTTGGCGTGGGACCCAGACCACCCCTCCTCCATCTTCAACTGCATTCAATCGTGCCGCGAAAACGCGCGATCGGTGCGAGGCGCCATGACCGTGGAAATGTGGGAATGCATCAACGACACTTGGCTGGAATTGTTGGCCCGAAAAAAGAAAAACAAACAGCCCGATCATCCTGTGGATTCG
>JALRAA010000332.1:0-1699 GCA_023262645.1 Burkholderiaceae bacterium | reverse complement strand
GGGGTTTTTTGAATGGATCAAACAACGCTCACATTTGTTCAGGGGCGTGACATTCGCCACGATACAGCGCGATCAGCCCTATCACTTCATACGCTTGGGCACGTATTTGGAGCGAGCCGACAACACTGCGCGCATCTTGAGTGTGAAGACACAGGTAGAGCAAGCTGAAAGCAATGACCTGGTCGATGACTATTACCGTTTAGGTGCAGTGCTTCGCTCTGTGAGTGCACTGGAGGCTTACCGAGATACCTACCGCGATGCGATTGATACCGACCGGGTGTCCGAACTGCTGATCTTTAACGCCCGAGTGCCTCGTTCATTGCATTTTTGTTTGGACGAGACCGCCTACATCCTGAACCAACTGCCACAACAAACTGGCCGCGAAGCGCGAAAGCGATGCGCCAATTTGCTGACCAATTTGAAATACGGCAGTTTGAGTGAAGTCTACAAAAGTGGCTTGGAAAATTACCTGGAGATGTTCGTGAAAGAAAACATTGCACTGGCTGAATCGGTGCAAACCGACTACTTGGAATCCATCGCATGAAGTTGCATGTTTTTCACGAAACCAGCTATCGCTATGACCAGCTGATCCGCCGCAGCATCCAAATGTTGCGCATGACACCGCCCAAAACTCAACGTCAACACATTGTGTATTGGCAACTCGATTTGCCGGGCAAAGCCACCGCTTGGACGGATGCATTTGGCAACCCATGCCATTGCCTCGTGTTAGAAAACCCTCGGCAAGATATTGTGTTGCGCGCTCGCGGTACGGTTGAATTGAACAACGCCGACCAAGGGGAACCTGAAGGGTTGGTACCACACACGGTTTTCTTGCGCCCCACCAAACTCACCAGCGTTGATACAGCGATTGCCAACTTCATTGAGCCTTTCAGAGCCACTGTGAAATCGCGGCCTTACATGGGTTTGCACGACGTCATGCTGGCATTGCTCGAACGTATGCCGTATGAAACAGGCATCACCCACGTCGGAGATTCAGCCAGTCAATCATTTGCCAAAGGCAAAGGTGTGTGTCAAGACCATACGCATGTGTTTTTGGCCTGCGCCAGATACCTTGGCCTACCGGCGCGTTATGTCAGCGGCTATTTGCATTCTGCGCAAAATGAACAAGTGGCCAGTCACGCCTGGGCCGAAGCTTGGGTTGGCAACCGATGGATAGGGTATGACGTGAGCAATTCCACAGATGCCGATCAAGGCCACATCCGATTGGCACATGGTTTGGACTATGAAGACGCCAGTCCAGTGCGCGGCGTGCGTATCGGTGGTGGATCAGAAACCATGCACAGCTATGCAAAAGTAGAATCTGGCCATCACACTCAGCAATAAAGCATAGCCATGACTTACTGTGTTGGAATGGTTCTCAACGAAGGACTGGTTTTCGCGTCTGACTCACGCACCAACGCTGGTGTTGACCATGTGTCCACTTTTTGCAAAATGACTGTTCTGGAGTCGCCCGGTGAAGGGGTGATCGTCATGCTCAACAGCGGAAACTTGGCCACCACGCAACAAGTGGTCAGCCGTATCAAACAACATGCGTCAGACAGCGGTCAACCCTTGACCTCGCACAGTTCCATGTTTGGTGTGGCGGAATTGCTGGGTCGGGAATTGCGCAAAACCATTGCCACCACGCGCAATGAGGCCCCCGAGCAAAGCGATGTCGATTTTTCAGCCACTTTTTTGG
>JALRAA010000331.1 GCA_023262645.1 Burkholderiaceae bacterium | reverse complement strand
ATATTGCGAATCACAAAGCCACATGCCGGTGACATCGGCTTGTACGCGCGTTGCTGTGGTGTTGACAAACCAAGGATGCTGCCCCATGCCGTAGGGGAGTGGGTGTTGTCCCAAGTGTGTGAGTTGCAAGGTTTGCAACATACCGTCAGGTGTCAATTCAACAATTTGGGTGGCAGCATAGTGGTGTGGATTGCCTAGGTAACGGTTCGATGTGAGTTGCATCGTGGCTTGGGTGGCATCGGCTTGAACCCATTCCCAGCTTTGTAAAAAACCATCGCCATGGATAGGGTAGATCTCGCCCGGCAGATTCGGTGTCAAAGGACAAAAACCTTCTGGTGTTTGAATACCGCCACGGCTGATTCTGTTGCACCACGGCACCATGGGCATGCTGGCCAACGAGATGGCGTCGTGAGCAGGGTTGTGCGTCGGTCGCCAAATGTCTCTCGGTGCGTCAAAAGGTGTGCTCATCCATGGGAGTTGATTGACGCTCCATGCCGCTACCGATCCACCTGTGGCGGCTTGCAGCCGCAATGTTTGGTTCGCGTTGCTCAGGGTGTGAACAAAGGGCTGGGTAGGCCTTGGCATGTGGTCTCCACGGAAAACACCGCTCCTGCCAAAGGCTGCTCTTGTATTTGTGATGGACTGAGTCCCACAGAAGCGGTGGTGATGAACAATGTTTGCAGTTGGGCGCCGCCGAAACAGCAGTTGGTCACTTGCGAACAGGGCAGTGTGATGCGTGCCAATTCATGGGTGGTGTGTGGGTCATGGCATGTGACGCATCCGCCGCCCCAATGCGCAATCCAAACACGCCCGTCTTTGTCCACCGTCATGCCATCTGGGAATCCGTCCGAGGTATCGAAGCGCAACCAATGTTCAGGTGTTCCAACAACATCGCCGTGGCGATTGAGTTGACAACGCAAAACGCGTCCCCCGACTGTGTCATTCAGGTACATGGATTGGCCATCGGGGGCGAACGCAGGGCCGTTGGTGACTTGGAACCCGCAGGGAACATGCGTGCACGACCCGTTTGCATGAAAACGGTAGAAGTGTCCCGTGGGTTGGAGACCTTGCGCATCCATGGTGCCTGCCCAAAATTTACCGTGCACATCACATTTACCGTCGTTGAAACGGTTGGTGGCGATTTCGTTCTCGGGTTGATGCAGCACCGTCAGTGCTTGCGTTGTGAGGTCGAAATAGGCGAATGCGTGTTTCAAGGTCACCAACAGTTGATCGGTATGAGAGCATTCCGCCACAGCGGTGATTTCTTGTGACAGCTGCCAGATGGTTTTTTGATGTTGCACAGGTTCATAAGCATGCAAGGCGTGACCCAATATGTCTACCCAATACAACCGTTGTTTGTTCACTGACCATAGCGTGCCTTCTCCCAGCAATGCTTGGGCAGTCCACACACAAACGGGTTTCGACACAGACAAAGTATGTATGGGCTTGTGCATGGCGTTCAATGTGAATCGCGGGGAATGGCCGCCCCGCTGTTGCCCACCAGAAAATCCAAGTCAGCACCGAGGTGCGCTTGTTGAACATGCTCAACATACAACTTGACATAGCCGCGCTCGGGTGGGACGGGTGCTTGCCATTGCTGGCGGCGACGTACTAACTCTTCATCGGTTACTTCCAAGTTGAGCAAACGTTTTGACACATTGAGTTCGATCATGTCGCCGTTGCGTACCAAGGCGAGTGGACCACCGCACGCCGCTTCTGGGCTCACATGCAACACGACGGTGCCGTAAGCGGTACCGCTCATTCGTGCATCCGAAATTCTGACCATGTCGGTGATGCCTTTTTTCAAAATCTTGGGCGGCAAAGGCATATTGCCAACCTCGGCCATGCCGGGATAACCGCGCGGTCCGCAGTTTTGCAACACCATGATGCAGTGTTCATCGATGTCTAAATCGGGGTCGTCAATGCGTTGGTGAAAATCTTCGATCGAATGGAAAACCACTGCGCGACCTCGGTGAGACAGCAAATCGGGTGAGGCTGCAGAAGGTTGGCGCAGATTGCGTTCATCAACATGGGGGTGTTGTCCGCCCTGGCCGGTTTGATTTTTGCGGCACGGCTCAATACCGCCACAC
>JALRAA010000330.1 GCA_023262645.1 Burkholderiaceae bacterium | reverse complement strand
CGCCGTAAAGAGGAAGAAGCCAAGCGCAAGGAAGAAGAAATTCGCTTGCGCAAAGAGGAAGAGGCCCGCCGTAAAGAAGAAGAAATCCGCTTGCAAAAAGAAGAAGAAGCCAGACGCAAAGCCGAGGAAGCCAGACGCAAAGAAGAAGAAATCCGTTTACAGAAAGAAGAAGCGCGCCGCATCGAACAAGAAGCCAAAGAAGCCGAAGAGCAACGTCAGCAGCAAATCAAACGGCTCAAAAGTCTGGGGGCCAGTGCTGCGGGGCCGGTCGATCCGGTCAATGAATCCAAAGGCAGCGGCAGACCCAGTGATTCCTATTTGGGTCGACTCAGGGCGCGGGTCAAACCCAACATCACTTTTTCAGATTCTCAACTGCAATCGGTTCGGGGCAACCCCGCAGCGGAAGTAGAAGTGATCGTCAGCCCCAGCGGGCAAATCATGGGCATGAAACTCACGCAGTCCAGTGGCAATGCCGCATGGGACCAAGCGGTACTCAAAGCGATTGAAAAAACCGGCACCTTGCCGCGTGATGAAAACGGAAAAATTCCGCCCAAAATTCCTTTTGTGTTCAGGCCGCGCGACTGACAGTCAATGCAAGTGGCGGGGCCTGCGCCCGCCGTGGCCGCTGCCACCGCTGCCTTTGGGTGGTTTGCTGATTTCCAATGAATTTACCAATGAATCAAATCGCTTGCTAAAGAGCTTATCGACTTCGAGCACCACGTCGCTGAGTTCAGAGGCATCAAAATGGCGCTCCATCAAATTGACCAAATCTTGCACCAGCAAATCGCGCTGAACTTGCATGATGGCTGCTGGCGTGGGCCCGACAAACAACATCATGAAGTCATCGCGGGAATCGCGGCCCTGCGCTTCGTCTTCATCGTCAAACTCTGCATCGTAAAACGTCACCTCTAACGCAGCACCGGCGCGGGTGAGGTCGTTCAAGCCCATGCACACATCGTCAAGCACCTGGCGAAAATCGTCTTCACCTTTGATGGTCCAGCAAATTTGCAACACATGGTCGTTGGTATCGTGCCGAATGCCCGGCTCTTCTTCGTAAAAACTGTCAGCACATTCTTGCAAAGACCTGGCACCGGCATACAGCCACAGGCCGCGCAGCGCTTCTTGCAAATGGTCAAAAGTGACATCCTCACGCAACGGCACAGCGCCGTGCAAATGGATTTCGTATGTGGTGTTGAATCGTGTCATGAAAGCATGATAGCAGTGGCGAGATTCAAGCCAAACACGCTACCCAGCTCGGTTCTAGGCCAATTTCAATGCGCTGCTGGAATGTCAGCAAACCTGTTTGCTTATCGCGCGCGTAAACCCCTAAATGGTTGGATATTTGCCCCGCCACCCATATCTGGTTGCCGTCGGGGCTGATGGCAAAACTGCGGGGCTGGGTTTCGGTGGGTGTGTGCGCTTGCCAACGCAACCTGCCGGTTGCCGCATCCACTTTGAAAACCGCCAATGTGCTTGATGTTCTTTCGCTCGCGTAGAGAAACTCTGCGTCGGGCGACAAATGCAAATCGGCCGCCCAAGGTTTGCCCTCGAATCCCTCCATTAACGCAGATATGTTTTGCAAGTGCTCAAAAAGGCCATGTTTGGCGTCCCATGCCAGCACATCCAAACTTGCATCCAGTTCATTGAGCACAAAAACAAATTGGCCATTGGGGTGCAAACACATGTGTCTGGGACCTGAACCTGCGCGGGACCGCCATGGCGTGTGTGGTTGTAATTGACCTTGCGTTTCATCAAAAGCAAACACCATGATTGCGTCGTCTCCCAAGCAAGATACCCACACATAACGGTTGTCCGGGGAGAACAGCACGGCATGGGGATGACGCCCAGTAGGAATCACCGTGTGGTTGGCAGGTTGCGGTTTGCCATCGTTCAAAGGGCACACGGTCAATGTGTGCGAGTGGTAAGAAACGGCAAGCAGAAAACGTTTGGTCGAGTCGACGCTCACATTGCACATGCGTGCCGTGAAGGGTACTTCATTGGCGGTGCTCAACTGACCACTGACCCGGTCAGCTTGCAAACAAACCAAGGTCCTCGTTGATCTCTATCTCGCTCCTGGTGGAACCGGGCACGTAGCGCTC
>JALRAA010000032.1 GCA_023262645.1 Burkholderiaceae bacterium | reverse complement strand
AGGAAGCGCGCTCATGGTTTCACAAAGCTCACAAATTGGGCAGCGTTGGCTGCCGAAGGTTGATACACCAAACCCATCGAGGCCAATATTTCGCAGGCCTGTGCAAATGGATAGGTTCTGTAGTCGATGCTTTGCTCCATCAGGCGATGCGGGCCGTCGTCCAAAAAATATTGTTTGTTGAAACCATGTGGCAACGGTGTGATCGCTTGTGAATACACATATCCATTGCGAATAGGGGTTGCGTAATTGCTGTGGGGACCTTGCACACCCAGCAGCAAATGGCCTTGTGGTGCAATGTGCTTGGCGACTCTTTCCCATCCGCTCATGTTGGCTTGGTGGTCGTATATGTGACTGACCAAAAATGGTTCGTTGATGCCATCCATCACGAAGTACCAAACACCGCCATAGGAAAAAGCCAAATCGTATTGCTGGTGCAAATCCAAGCCAGTCACATTTTGGTGTTCAAGATGGACATGTGAAAACTTTGACAGTCTTTCTTTGGCAATCGCCAACATGGCCTCGGTCAAATCAAAACCAGTGATATCGATATCGTGTTTTCTGCTGGCCAGTTCTTCCAAAATCAAACCTGTGCCACAACCAATTTCCAGCACGCTTTGAAAGCCAGGGCCCGCAACCAATTCATTCACAATTTTGGGGTAATCGTAATAGCCTGATGTCATGATTAAGTCGTAATAACCTGACATGTTTGTGTAATCGCCCATTACTTACCTCGAATTGAATACTGACTCCGAGCCATCAATCGCATCGCATACGCTGTTGACACTTTGAATCAAGCATATCAGCACACCATGCATGAACAACTTGGCGCATAATTTCTCATGGACAAAACGACCCCCTGTACTTATTGCTCTTTGGCTCAAGCCCGTGTGGTTGAAGAAAGTGCTTTGTCGATTGCCTTCAAAGACGCCTTTCCAGTCTCTGAAGGCCATACGCTGATCATCCCTCGCAGACACACCGCCTCATTTTTTGACCTCACGCTGCAAGAGCGTGAAGACATGATGAACCTGATCTCTAGGCTAAAACACAAACTTCAAGACGAACTCAATCCTCAAGGCTTCAATGTGGGCGTGAACGAGGGCTTTGCTGCGGGGCAAACAGTCATGCACACATGCATGCATTTGATTCCTCGGTTCAAAGGCGATGTACCCGATCCCCGTGGGGGCGTACGGTGGTTATTCCCCGACAAAGCTGTTTTTTGGGACAAGAAACCCGATGAAGCGCCGCCTGATTTGGGTGACGCCAAGCCCTGACACCCTCAACTTTCTTACGTACTCATGCATTTCCCCAACAGCTTCAGCAAATATTTGTCTGTTTTTCTCTTGAGTGCGGTCTTATGGGGTTGCACGCAAGAACAACAAAACAAACTGGGGCGCAATATCCAAAATTGGACAGGCACCGATGGCGTGTTGGAAATTTACGCAGGAGACAAATTGGTGAGGCGATTCCTCAAAGTCGACAAACTCAGCACTGCACTGGGAACCGACGACAACAAAGCGCGTGACTACCGATACGGTTATGGCTATTTGGATGAGAACTTGAACATGCAAGTTGATCCGAACGAGAAAAAAGTGTATTTTGAGTTCAGCAGCTATTCAACGATTGTGTTTTTTGAGAACCCGCACTGATTCGGTTCACTGCTGCCAAGTGGGTTTTCTTTTGTCCAAAAAAGCTTGAAAGCCCTCTTGAGCTGAGTCATCCATCATGTTGCAAGCCATGGTTTGTCCCGCCAACTGATAGGCTGCACCGATACCCATTTCCATTTGTTTGTAGAAAAGAGCTTTGCCCATGCGCACCGCAGTGGCGGGTTTCGCGGTGATTTTTTGGCACATGTTCAACACCGTTTCTTCTAACAAAGATTCATCGACGCATTGGTTGATCAAACCCCTGTCCACGGCAGTTTGCGCATCGATGAAGTCACCGGTCAGCAACATTTCCATGGCTTGTTTTCGGTGCATGCTTCTGCCCAAGCCCACGCTCGGCGTGGCACAAAACAAACCGTAATTGATGCCCGACACCGCAAATTTCGAATGTGTGGATGCCACAGCCAAATCGCACATGCTGACCAATTGACATCCTGCCGCCGTAGCGATGCCTTGGATTTGAGCAATCACAGGCTGCGGTAAATGTTGAATTTGCAACATCATGCGTGAGCAGTGTTGGAATAATTCGGTATAAAAATCATGGCTAGGGTGTTCACGCATTTCGCGCAAATCGTGTCCCGCAGAAAATGCCTTGCCTTTGGCTGCCAAGACCACCACGCGACAATTTGCCTCCTCGGCTGCCTTGGTGAGTGCTGCTTCTAAAGCAGTGAGCATTGGTGTTGACAAAGCATTGAAACTGCTCTCGTTGTTCAAAACAAGGCGAATCACCCCATTTGCCGGATACTCGACCAAAACCAACTGTGTGCTTTCGATTGCCATGGTGTATCTTCTCCTGACTGCTTAGAGGAATTGACCCGATTGTGATGCAACCGCCCCTGCTGATTCAATTGTCTGCGGATGACCCGTTGCCATCGCCGCATACGGCTTGGGGCGAACACAGCCCGGCACCGGGTTTGTTGGCGATTGGCGGCGGGTTGTCGGTGCCTCGATTGCTGCAAGCATACAGCCAAGGTTGCTTCCCTTGGTACAGCGCCGGTCAACCTGTGATGTGGTGGTGTACCGACCCTCGCATGGTGCTGAATGTCGATGCATTTCGCCTACGCCGCTCTTACAAAAAGGTTTTGAAACGGTTGATCGATACCGATCGTTTGCAGATAAAAATTGACCATGATTTTTTAGGCACCATCACCCGATGCGCGCATTTGCCTCGCAAAGGTCAATCTGGCACTTGGATCGTCCACGACATGATCCAAGCCTACACACAATTGCACTTGCAGGGACACGCCCACAGCGTTGAAGCCTGGGTGGATGGCCAATTGGCAGGCGGGCTTTATTGCGTGTCCATCGGTCGGGCGGTGTATGGCGAGTCGATGTTCAGCAACCAAACCGATGGATCCAAAATGGCGCTTGCCGCCTTGGTGGCGTTGTGTCGCGCAGAGCAAGTCCCTTGGATCGACTGCCAGCAAAACACCAGTCATTTGGCCAGTCTGGGCGCACAACCTGTTGCGAAGACTGTTTTTCTCAGCCGCGTGGCTGAGGCCATCATTCAGCCGCCCTTGTCCTGGAAATTTGAGTCGATATACTGGAAGCAGATAGGCATTGACTGACCTGAACGTGACGCATCTCAAAGATTTACCGCTTCAATCCTTGCAGTTTTACGCCACGGCGCCTTACCCGTGCAGCTATTTGGATGACCGGCAAGCCCGCTCACAAGTGGCAACCCCCAGCCATCTCATCCACAACGACACCTACTCTGAATTGGTCGCCAAAGGATTTCGCCGAAGTGGTCTGTTCACCTACAGACCTTATTGCGATGGTTGCCGGGCTTGCGTGCCACTGCGGGTTGATGTGGACCGCTTTTTGCCCAATCGCAGCCAAAAACGCACTCTGAAACGGCACAGCCATTTGGAGGTACGGATATCGCATTTGGCTTACACGCCAGAACACTACGACCTGTATTTGAAGTACCAAACCGGCAGGCATTCTGGCGGCGGCATGGACCAAGACAGTGTGGAGCAATACACCCAGTTCCTGTTGCAAAGTCGGGTCAATTCGCGGTTGGTGGAATTTCGCAGTCCGTCCACAGAGCCAGACAAGCCCGGCAAATTGCTCATGGTGTCTATATTGGATGTACTCAATGACGGCATATCAGCGGTTTACACATTTTTTGATCCGCAAGAAAGCGCTGGTCTAGGTACCTTTTGCATTCTTTGGCAAATAGAACAATCTCGACTGCTGGGACTCCACTACCTCTATATGGGCTATTGGATAGAAGAAAGCCCCAAAATGGACTACAAAGCTTTGTTTCAACCGCACCAGTTGCTGGTCGATGGGGTTTGGTCCAACGCTTGAGCGCCTAAAATCCCGCAATGCGAAAAAAAGACAGTGATTTGGCTACTTCTCCCTCGATTCAGGTGCTCGAGCGGATGTTTACTTTGATGGATGTGCTGGCCGCCAAGGATGGTGCCGCCACACTCAAAGAAATCAGCGAAAAAACCCAACTGCATCCTTCAACGACGCATCGCATTCTCAACGACTTGGTCGCTGGACGGTATGTAGATCGTCCTGAAGCGGGTCAGTACCGATTGGGTATGCGTTTGCTTGAATTGGGTAACTTGGTGAAGGCGCGGCTCAATGTCAGGGACGCTGCTCTGTTGCCGATGCGCGAGTTGCACCAATTGATACAACAACCGGTGAATTTAAGTGTGCGACAAGCCGATGAAATTGTTTACGTCGAACGAGCCTACAGCGAGCGCTCTGGCATGCAAGTGGTTCGCGCCATCGGCGGGCGCGCACCGCTGCACCTAACATCGGTAGGAAAACTGTTTCTTGCAGCGGATGAACCCAACCGGGTGCGCGCCTATGCCACCAAAACCGGTCTGTCGGGTCACACCAAAAACAGCATCACGCAATTGCCCGCTCTGGAAAAAGAATTGGCAAAAGTCAGGCAATGGGGATATGCCCGAGACAACGAAGAACTGGAGTTAGGGGTTCGTTGCATGGCTGCGGGAATTTACGATGACCAAGCGAAATTGGTTGCAGGCTTGTCTATTTCTGCACCCGCCGATAGGCTTGATGACGGATGGTTACCCAAACTGCAAGCCACTGCCAAGTCCATCTCGATGTCTCTGGGCTTTGTCTCTTACAACTGAAACAGCAAAGAGGCGATGGCCTCCTGCCGACTGCAATGTCTCTCAGGTTTGAGAGCCCGCAGGATGCCTCAGCTCAACCCAGCGACGCACACGCTCAGCATCTGCGATGCGACTGAATTTACCGGCTGAATCCAAAAACACCATGACCAATTTGCGACCCGCGATTTTGGCTTGCATCACCAAACATTGACCGGCTTCAGAGATATAGCCGGTTTTTTGGAGGTCAATATTCCATTGCGGGTTGCTGACCAACCGATTGGTGGATTTGTAATTCAAGGTTTTGCGACCGACTTCAACCGCCGTGCCTACCGACGTGGTTAATTCACGCAGGGTGGGATCGTTGGCCGCATAGGCCACCAACGTCGCCAAATCTTTGGCACTGGATTGGTTTTTGCTGGAGAGGCCAGTCGGCTCGGCGTAGTTGGTGTCCTTCATGCCCAACTGCTGGGCCTTGGTATTCATTTGCGCCACGAAATTGGATAAGCCTGTGGGAAAGGTGCGCCCCAATGCATGGGCAGCCCTGTTTTCGCTCGACATCAGCGCCAAATGCAACAGCTCACCCCGGGTTAATGTAGTGCCAGGCCGCAAACGTGAACTGCTGCCTTTTTCTGTATCGATGTCTTCTTGGGTAATGGTGATGGGTTCATCCATGGACAGGTTGGATTCACGGATCACTACCCCTGTCATCAGCTTTGTGATGGAAGCGATCGGCAAAACAGCGTTGTCGTTTTTACTGAACAACACTTCTTGGGTGTCTTGGTCAATCACATAAGCCACGCTGGACTTTAAAGACAGCTCATCAGACTGGGCATGCAAGCCGGCTTTTTCGCCAAATGAAGGACGCTTGGGTTGAACGGCTTTGGCTCGGAGCGAGGATTTTTTGCGAACGGATACAGATTTAGCGGTTTGCTTCTTTGCACCAACGGTGTGCAAACGGGCCAACGAAGCGTTTGAAAAACCCGCCAAGCCCAAGGCCAGCGCTGAAACGATCAGGGAATAACGGATATTTTTCAAAAGAATTTCCTTGTCTGTGAATGACAAAATCGAGTCGAGTGTACGTGCATTTGAAAAAACTGGCAATATCAAAGACTTGCGACCCATTTCTCAAGCAAACAATTCAGTCATTAATAATAAATTATTCTTTTTGAGCTATCCCTGTGCCGCGACTCTCTCCGCTTTGCTTTGCAATTTGTTGAGCGCACTCAAGTAAGCCTTGGCTGATGCCACGACGATATCGGGATCAGACCCCACACCGTTGACGATTCTTCCGTTGTTTTGAAGCCGAACAGTGACCTCGCCTTGGCTTTCGGTAGATCCGCTAATGGCGTTGACGGAATACAACACCATTTCAGCGCCGCTTTGCACATGCTTTTCAATCGCCTTGAGCGATGCGTCCACAGGACCATTGCCAGCAGACTCACAAGAGACTTCTTTGCCATCGTGCGTGAACACAATGGCCGCATGGGGTTGCTCACCGGTCTCACTGTGCTGCGAGAGCTTCACGAATCCAAACACATCGTCTTCATGCGAAACACTTTCTTCGCTGACCAAGGCCAAAATATCTTCGTCAAAGATTTCGCTTTTGCGGTCAGCCAGCTCTTTGAACCGGGCAAATGCTGCGTTGGTTTCCGCTTCGCTCTCCAACTCCACGCCTAATTCCTGCAAGCGTTGCTTGAACGCATTTCTGCCGCTTAACTTGCCCAAGACAATTTTGTTGGCACTCCAACCCACATCTTCGGCACGCATGATTTCGTAGGTATCACGCGCTTTCAACACACCATCTTGGTGAATACCAGAGGCATGGGCAAAGGCATTGGCGCCCACCACCGCTTTGTTGGGTTGAACCACAAATCCGGTGGTCTGACTGACCATGCGGCTGGCCGCCAATATGTGTTGTGTTTCTATACCCAACGTCAAACCGAAATAATCTTTGCGCGTTTTCACGGCCATGACAATCTCTTCCAAGGAACAGTTGCCAGCACGCTCTCCAAGACCGTTGATGGTGCATTCCACCTGACGTGCGCCACCAATTTGCACGCCCGCCAGTGAATTCGCCACAGCCATGCCCAAGTCGTTGTGGCAATGCACAGACCAAATGGCTTTGTCAGAATTGGGAATGCGCTCGCGCAATGTTTTGATGAAGTTGCCGTACAACTCTGGCACAGCATATCCGACGGTGTCAGGAACATTGATGGTGGTGGCGCCTTCGTCAATGACTGCCTCCAAAATGCGGCATAAAAAATCCACATCGCTGCGATAGCCGTCTTCCGGGCTGAATTCCACATCCGCCACCAAATTGCGTGCAAAACGAACCGATTGCTTTGCCTGCTCAAACACCTGTTCTGGCGTCATACGCAGCTTCTTTTCCATGTGCAACGCAGAGGTAGCGATGAAAGTGTGAATACGTGAACGCTTGGCGCCTTTGAGGGCCTCAGCCGCGCGAGAAATATCTCTGTCGTTGGCGCGAGAAAGTGAACAAACCGTGGATTCGGTGATGGCATTGGCAATGGCTTTGACCGCTTGGAAATCGCCGTCTGAACTGGCCGCAAACCCTGCTTCGATCACATCTACGCGCAGTCTTTCGAGTTGTCTGGCAATGCGCAATTTCTCATCGCGTGTCATGGATGCGCCGGGTGACTGCTCGCCATCGCGCAAAGTCGTGTCAAAAATAATCAATTTATCGGTCATGTTTCAACTCCTGATTTTTTCAATCACCGCTTGACCTGATGGGCCCCAAAACAAAAGGCCCGCTGCAGGTGCATACGGGCCTTGGAAATAATCGATCAAGCGTTAACGATCGGGCCCGGGAAAGCCGTTGCGCAGTAGCTTGTTCAAATTCGTCATTTCGCGAATGTAGCATAAATATTTTTGGTGATTCCCGCTCTCAGTGAAGGCCTTTCTCGTCTGGCTCATCGGTTGATGTGCTGATCACACTGGTTGGCAAGCCTTTCGTCCGCCGCCATGCATACACCACATAACCACTGAGTGCATAAGCCAGAAAAAGGGCAAACAAAACAATGGGCGGGTGGATGTTGATGACAGCGATGACCAAAGCAATGGACACGATGACCGCAAAAGGGACACTCTTGCGCATTTGAAAATCTTTGAAACTGTAAAAAGGCACATTGCTGACCATGGTCAAACCGGCATACAGACAAAAGGCAAAACAGACCCATGCCACGTCGGCCCTGGCAATCTCTAAAACGGTGATCAACCAGACAAAACCCATGACGAAAGCAGCGGCCGCCGGAGACGGCATGCCTTGGAAAAACCGTTTGTCCACGACCGATGTGTTGACATTGAACCTGGCCAAACGCAGTGCTGCACAAGCGCAATAAACAAAAGCCGCAAACCAACCCCAACGCCCCAAGTCTTTGAGCACCCATTCATAGGTGATCAAAGCGGGCGCTGCGCCGAAAGACACCATGTCAGCCAATGAATCCATTTGTGCGCCAAATTCCGTTTGGGTATTTGTCATGCGCGCCACCCGGCCATCCAAACTGTCGAGCACCATGGAAGCAAACACGCCGATCACCGCAGACTCGTATTGGTTATTCATGGCCATCACGATGGCATAAAACCCACCGAACAAAGCAGCCAGGGTGAACAAATTGGGCAAAACATAAATACCCTTGCGCATACGGCTAGGGGCTTCGTCGTGGGTTTCGATGGGGTCCAAGGCGCTCATATAAATCAAAGGGTAGCCAATACAGTGGTGGTGGCTGTCACCACATCTCCCGGGGCCACGCAGGGCACGGCTGTCAACGGCAAATAAACATCTACCCGTGAACCGAAACGGATAAAGCCGTAGCGCTGGCCTTTGTCTAATGCATCTCCAGGATGGACATAACAAAGAATGCGTCTGGCGATCAGCCCAGCCACTTGCACCAAGGTAACGACCTGATTTTGCCCATCCACTGGCGTATCAATGATGACAGCATTGCGCTCGTTTTCGCTCGAGGCTTTGTCCAGATCCGCATTGACAAACAAACCGGGAAAGTAATGCACCGCACGCACACGGCCAGTCACACTTGCACGGTTGCTGTGGACGTTGAACACGTTCATGAACACACTGATGAGCAATGCATCTCGGTCTGCGTATGGATCACGAACTTTTTCAATTTTGACAATGCGACCGTCTGCAGGCGACAGCACGGCATTGTCTTGGGCGGGGATGGCTCTTGGGGGGTCGCGAAAAAACTGAATGACGAACACCAAAATGACATAGGCGGGAAGGGCTGCTTTCCAACCCCAAAGCCATGTCACTGCCAACGAAAGCAACGCAGCCAGCCCAATGAAGGGCCAGCCTTCCCTGGCCAAAATAGGATGCGGGTAATTCATCAGTTGCGAGACTGGTCAACCAGCTTGTTCTTTGCAATCCAGGGCATCATGGCGCGCAGTTGCGAACCCACTTTTTCGATGGAGTGGTCGGCTGTCAAGCGACGACGCGCTGTCATGCTTGGGTAACCGGTGCGTCCTTCAAGAATGAACATCTTGGCATATTCGCCTGTTTGAATACGCTTCAAGGCATTGCGCATGGCTTCGCGTGATTGCTCGTTGATCACTTCGGGGCCCGTCACGTACTCACCATATTCCGCATTATTAGAAATGGAATAGTTCATGTTGGAAATACCGCCTTCGTAAATCAAGTCGACGATCAATTTGAGTTCGTGCAAACATTCGAAATACGCCATTTCAGGCGCATAACCAGCTTCAACCAATGTTTCCTACCTGCGGCGGGGCATTGCCGCGAACCCCTACATTGCGGAAGGGTTGACCGGGCGCACGGTGTTGTCAGAACACCTGTACTGGCACGCCAGTAACGTGCACGGCCCGGAATGGGCGGTTGACTAT
>JALRAA010000329.1 GCA_023262645.1 Burkholderiaceae bacterium | reverse complement strand
GAGGGGTGCAGTCCGTGTTTCAAAATTCCCAATCGGGTGGGCTGCGCCATTGCAACGCTTGCTGGGTATAAGGGTGTGTAAAGCCCAATTCGCAGGCATGCAGCATCAGGCGGTTGGCATTCTGCGCAAGAGGTGCATACAAGGCATCGCCGCAAATGGGGTGTCCGATCGATTGCAAATGCACCCGCAATTGGTGGCTTCGTCCGGTCAATGGCACCAATTGCAACAGCGAAGCGTGTTGGTGGGCGTGGTGTTGTATGCAGCGCCACAGGGTCACGCTGGGCTTGCCTTGTGCGTCTACTTTTTGCAAGGGTCGGTTGGGCCAATCTGCCATCAATGGCTGGTCAATGGTGTGCCACGCGTCGCCTATAGGCAACCTTCCATGCACCCATGCGGTGTATTTTTTTTCGATGTCGCGGGCGGCAAACATCATGCTCAATTGGCGCTGGCTGTCTGCATGCAAGGCAAACACCATCAAGCCCGAGGTCGCCATGTCCAAACGGTGAACCACCAGCGCCTTGGGATGACGGGTCTGCAACCGGCTCAACACGCAATCTTGTTTGTCGGGGCCACGCCCGGGCACGCTCAACAGACCGGCGGGCTTGTTCAGCACCAGCAAGTGTTCATCTGCAAACAGCACAGGTTGCAAAGCAGTGGGTGTTTCTTTGAGCATCAAACCACCGACAAACGGCCCAGCAGTTGTTGCCATTGCGCATTCAAATCTGGCTGGTCACAGGCCAGCACATGGCGACTCGGCATGCTGCGCAGCCAAGTCAGTTGCCGTTTGGCCAATTGCCTGCTGGCAGCTATGCCGGTTTCGCGCAAGCGGTGGAGGTCAGCGGCAGCGGGATGAGCGCCTTGCAAAGTCTCCAACATCTCCCAGCATTGGCGATAGCCCACACACCGCATGGAAGGCAATTGCGCATGCAGGTCACCGCGGTTTCGCAAAGCTTGCACTTCATGTACCAAGCCTTGTTGCAACATGGCATCAAAGCGTTGTGCAATGCGTTGGTGTAACCAACCTCGATCGACGGGCTCCAACGACACCAGCGCAATTTTCGGCCCCGCCACACGCGATGCGCCAAAAAATGAGGACAAAGGTTGACCACTGACACGCCACACTTCCAACGCCCTCGAAATACGTTGTGAATCATTCGGCTGCAATCGCGCGGCAGTGACTGGGTCGACCAAGGCCAACTCGGCGTGCATGCTAGGCCAGCCTATTTTCATGGCCTGCGAGTGAATCTCTACCCGAATCTCGGGTGACGCCAACGGCAAATCGTCCAATCCTTCCACCAAGGCTTTCAGGTAGAGCATGGTGCCACCCACCAACAGCGGCAGCTTGCCACGTTGTTGTATTTCGTGTATCAAGCGCGTGGCGTCTCGCGCAAATTCGGCCGCGCTGTAGGACTGCGTGGGTTGTCTGATGTCAATCAAATGGTGGGGAACGGCCAACTGTTCTGCGGGCGAGGGCTTGGCTGTGCCAATGTCCATGCCTTGGTAGACCAGCGCGGAATCCATGCTGATGATTTCCAATGGCACTTGGTTTGCCAGCGTCAAGGCCAAAGCGGTTTTGCCACTCGCTGTCGGGCCCACCAAGGCAAGCGCCGCAGGCGCAAATTCAGTCGGCTTGGACGGGTTCACCATGCCATTGCACCAAAGTCCAAGCGGTCAAAGCCAGCACACATCCCCAAAATGCCACGCCATGCGCCAAAGGAAACAACGTGCCATCAATGCTGTGGCTGAGCCATGCGCCCGTGGCGAAAGCAGACAACATCATCAAAAATCCATTCAAGGCTGAGGCAGCGCCCGCCGATTGCGGAAACGGACCGACAGCACCGCTTTGTCCAATGGGTTGGTGAATGCCATGGGCAATGATCATGGGGTACATGCCAAGCACCAAACTGACAGCGCTGGCCCATCCCCCGTACACCATCCAACACAGCATGGCGCCGCTGAAGGCGCTCGAAACACCAGCCAATGCAATGGTTTTGCGCATACCGATTTTGCGCAATAAAAAACGACAGATGATCGTGCCCGTGATGTACATGATCGACATGGAGGACAGAATCCAACCCAATTGCAAACCTGTCAAATGCAGCAC
>JALRAA010000328.1 GCA_023262645.1 Burkholderiaceae bacterium | reverse complement strand
TTGACCTATGCCAGCGCAGAGGTTTTATTACGGGATTTGCGAACGCTGGGGCGCAATTTGCACCCGCAGCGTTTTCAGGGATTGCGCGGTCGGGCTTGGCGCCGTCAGCTTTTGCAGGCGTTGCAACAGAAATTGGCTTCTGAAGCGCACCAAGGAAGATTAGCGTTGACGTTTGAGGTCATTTACGGGCACGCATTCAAAGCCTCCAAGGTTGTCAAGCGGGATGCACCCGCCGTGGTCAGCTTGGATGACATGAAGAAAATGCTGTCGGGTCGTGGAAAACCCCTGTAATCGGCTTGCTGCGCAAACCCTTAGCGCCAAAGGCCTTTTGGACCAAGCGGTCAGCAAGCTTCGTGTCAGGCGCTTGGCTCGGTTCCATTGCTACAATCGCTTGGTTAATCGAATGAATTTTTTCAGCCGTATTTTTTCAAAAACATGATGAACCACATTCTCAAAAAACTCGAAACAGCCCTTTTCACCTTGGCTGTGCTCGGTACCAACGCAGCTTGGGCTGTCAACGATTTACCCGGCGGTCCGGCTGTCAGGCAATTGAATCTTCATCCCCCGGCCACCAAAATCGCGGAAGAGCAGGTGTGGCTGCATTGGTTCATGTTGATCATCTGTACCGTGATCTTTGTGGCCGTGTTTGGTGTCATGTTTTATTCGATCTGGAAACACCGCAAGTCGCTGGGCCATAAGTCTGCAAATTTCCACGAATCTGTCAAGGTTGAAATTGCTTGGACCGTTGTCCCTTTCATCATTGTGATTTTGATGGCATTGCCCGCCACCAAAGCCGTGGTTGCCAGCAAAGACACCTCCAATGCCGAGTTGACCATCAAAGCCACGGGTTACCAGTGGAAATGGGGATACGACTACATCAAAGGCGAGGGCGAGGGCATTGGTTTCATCTCTACCTTGGACAACGCGCAACGCGAAATGTCCAACTCCGGCAAACCAGAACCTACCGACGACTATTTGCTCAAAGTGGACAATCCATTGGTGGTACCGGTGGGCAAAAAAATCCGCATCATCACCACATCCAATGACGTGATTCACTCATTCGCTGTGAACTCATTCGGTATCAAACAAGATGCCATCCCCGGTTTTGTCCGTGACACTTGGTTCCGTGCAGAAAAAACAGGCGACTTCCATGGCCAGTGCCAAGAACTCTGCGGCAAGGAACATGCTTATATGCCTATCCATGTCAAAGTTGTCACTGCTGAGGAATACACCGCTTGGGTAGCCGCAGAAACCAAAAAAATGGCGGCCAAGCAAGATGACCCCAACAAAGTTTGGACTTTGGCAGAGCTGACCCAAAAAGGTGAAAAAGTGTATGCCGCCAATTGCGCAGCTTGCCACCAAGCCAACGGCAAGGGCGCTGGCCCAATCAAACCCCTGGATGGCGCGGCCGTGGTGTTGGATGCCGACGCTGGCAAGCAAATCAAAGTTCTGCTCAATGGCCAAAACAACGCCATGCCCGCTTGGAAGCAACTCAGTGACACTGAAATTGCTGCAGTGATCAGCTTCACCAAAAACAACTGGTCTAACAAAACCGGTCAACTTGTCCAGCCTGCCGACATACGCGCAGCCCGTCAATAAAACACCCTGAAATCTAAGGAATCTTTATGAGCGCAGTTCTTGATCCCCACGGCCACGGTGCAGCAGACCACGGGCATGACGACCACCACGGTGCCCCCCACGGTTGGAAACGCTGGGTTTATGCCACCAACCACAAAGACATTGGCACCTTGTATTTGCTGTTCGCATTCACCATGTTGATCATCGGTGGTGTGCTGGCGCTGCTGATCCGTGCAGAGTTGTTCCAGCCCGGCTTGCAGTTTGTCAACCCCGAGTTGTTCAACCAATTCACCACCATGCACGGCTTGATCATGGTGTTTGGTGCGATCATGCCGGCGTTCGTTGGCTTTGCAAATTGGATGATTCCTTTGCAAATCGGTGCAGCTGACATGGCGTTTGCCCGCATGAACAACTTCAGCTTCTGGCTGATGATTCCGGCCGCGCTGATGCTCGTTGGCAGCTTCTTCATGCCCGGCGGCGCCCCCGCCGCGGGCTGGACGCTGTACGCCCCGCTGACCCTGCAGATGGGC
>JALRAA010000327.1 GCA_023262645.1 Burkholderiaceae bacterium | reverse complement strand
ATCTCGTTCGGGATTGAAATCGGTTGTCATATGGGATTTACCTCGGTTAAATTTGAACTTCAAGACTTGTAAATGTAATGTGAAAGTTGAAGCGATGCCATCATGCACAAATTGATTCGCCAACGCTATGTATTGAGGGCATCAACTAGTCAAAATCAAACCCAAGTTGTTGCTTGTGGGTGGCGCGGCTGGCCGAGGGTTTTTTGAAAGAGTGGGTATTTTTTCGCGAAGCATGCTTATCAACCACTTGCTGTTTCGCAGCTTTGACGGACGGGTTTTGTCGGCGTTGGTGTAATAGATGCTTCGATTCACGCGTGGCCGTGGCGAGGTCCACCAGGGGTTCGATGATGTCAATCGGCGCTCCATCATGCGAGCGCATAGATGGTGGCATCAGCCAAGGCTGAAACAGCCAGGCTGGCGGCACATGGCGCATTCTTGGCAACCATTGTTTGACAAAACGTCCTTGTGGATCGTGGTCTTGAGCTTGTTTGACGGGGTTATAGACCCGCGTCGTGTTGATGCCAGTGGTTCCGGATTGCATTTGTAATTGGCTCCAATGAATGCCAGGTTCGTAATCTAAAAACTGCGTGGCTAACCATTCGCCTACGGGTCGCCAGTGCAACCACAACGGGTACGCTGCCACTGATACCAACATCGCGCGCATGCGAAAGTTCAGCCATCCTGTTTCTCGGAGCATTTCGACGCAAGCATCCACCATCGGCCAACCGGTTCGTCCTTGCTTGAGCGCTTCAAAATATTCGAGATTGAAATCGTGTTCTCGAAGACCATCGTATCCTCGGTGCATGTTTTGCCATTCAATAGCGGGTTCACTTTCAAGCTTTTGAATGAAATGGCAATGCCAATAAAGTCGACTGATAAAGGCTGTCAATCCGCCCCGGTGTCTGCTGGCCTGTGGAGGCAGTTGTTCCAATGCCGCCCTGGTGGATTGAACAACTTCGCGCATGCTGATACAGCCATACGTCAGGTAAGCAGATAAACGGGAGCAAGCATCCGGCGCAGAAACAGGCGAAGAAATGCCGCCTCGGTATCCCAAACTGCGGGCATTGAGAAAACTGCGCAAGGTGGACAAAGCTTGCTTGCGACCCCCAGATTGCCGCATGGGCGGGTTATGTTGCAAGTGCGAGGGCGCCTGTAAGTCAAAACCCTTTGTGTCTGCCGGTCGCCAAAACCGCAAGGATTCCATGTGCGACTGAGGAGCGCGCATATGCCGTTCCCAAGCGCTTTGCCACATGTCACGGTTTTTCAAACCTCTGACCACGCCAAACTGAGGAAACTCGTTCCACGTGATGCGATGCTCTTTGCACCAAGTAGCGACTTTGCGATCGCGCTTGAACGTCCAACTATTGCCAGTTTCTTCATGCGAAAACACGCCGCAGAAGGGTGCTTGTTGCCAAATACGAGACAAGACATCTGTTGCCTCTCCGTGGTGTACTTCGATTTGTCCACCGAGGCTGCGCAAGTGTGAGTCCAAATCTTGCAACGATTCGCGAATGAACTCAAAGTGTTGGAGTGCCGCATCGGGCTGTAACCAAAGTTCAGGCTCAACAATGTAAATGCATCGTATGGGTCCCTGTTGAATGGCCTGCGCCAATGCTGCATGGTCATGCCAGCGCAAATCTCGCTTGAACCACACCAAGGAATAGCTCATGGTTGCTTGCTACTTGACTTGATTTTTCGACAAGCGTCTGAGCAATATTTCACATCTGGCCAATTCTTGGCCCATGACTTGCGCCAAGACATTTCACGCCCGCAAACGTGGCAAGGCTTGCTGGGCAAACTTTGTTTATTGCCTTTACTCGACCGATTCTTCATCGGTTTGGGTGTCGTTGTTGTTCTGTGCTGTGGGCATGCACATTTTTTCGCCATCCCATACTTGGCCGCACCAACAAACACCTTCAGGGTTGATGATGCATGTTCCTGTCCCACAGCATCTGGGGTCTTCAGTCATGGTGGCTCCTTTGTCTGAACAAGGTTAACAATTGGCTCTGCGGTGGTCTGCAATGCTTTGGTCATCGAACTTCATATCCGGATGTCTGAGGGCGCGGTGTTTGGTGACGCGGCCTTTGACCCGTTGTCTCCATAAGTTGAAT
>JALRAA010000326.1:1869-2120 GCA_023262645.1 Burkholderiaceae bacterium | reverse complement strand
ATTGCAGCTTGCTGCAGTGAGCGGCGACCGAGCCGGCATGGCGTGAGCACCTTACATCAGCGTAAACAAACCGGAATGGCGTGGATACCTTACATCAACGCAAAAACCAGCATCGCGTAAACACCTTACATCTAACCGCGCAAACAACGCAAAGCCAAACGGTTCAAATAAGAACCCGATTCCGCCAACGACGACAACACATTGAAATGGTGCAACCCTGGTAAACCCGGGGATCCAGACATAACCGGTTT
>JALRAA010000326.1:0-1855 GCA_023262645.1 Burkholderiaceae bacterium | reverse complement strand
CCTTGCCCCACGCTTGCTGAATCAACCCATGGTGGCGAATAAATTCTTCACTCTCCAACGCGCCCACCACGCTCCAAAAACTGCCCTGCGCCGGAGTCGGCATCCAAGCAGGGCTGCAACGCAACACCTGCGCATCGTCAAGCCGCAAGTCCGACTGCAACATCGGCGAACGCAAGACAGATTCCAACTCAAACAAGCCAGAAACAGACAGACCCGTTTTCACCAAATCGGCAGGCAAATCGGCTGCATAGCGTTGCCATTGGCAAGCCATCATCATGGCGGCCAAATGCCCACCCGCAGAATGACCCACCACATGGATGCGGCTGGGGTCACCCCCCCACTCGTGTATGTAGCGCCAGACCCAAGTCAGCGCTTTGACCATTTGCATGACGATGTCAGGAATACGGACCGCTGGGCACAAAGCGTAGTTGGGCACCACCACGCAGACACCTTCTCGGGTGAATGGTGGCGCAATAAAAGAATGGTCAGATTTGTCTAAAGCTCGCCAATACCCACCATGCAAAAACACCATCACGGGTGCATTGGCCACGCTGGCGGGAAATATGTCGAGGTTTTCGTTGGGGCCATCGCCATAAGTGATGTCGGTCAACCCGCGCAACTGGTTTCGGGCAGTTTTGGACTCCTCGGTCCAGTGTTGCAGGTGATCGGCGAAATCGGGAACCAGCGCCCGGTTGTTGTACATGCGGTCATACCATTCGGACGATTGCCGCATATGCGCTGCTCCTGGGTGTTATTGGCTGGTTTGGGCTTGTCGAATGGCCGAATTGGCCTCAGCACTGGGGTTGGCTCCACCCACCGGGTTTTGAATCACCAAGCCCAATAAACGGGCGCCGTGTTCAACAGCAATCGAGCCATAAGAAATATCGCCATGGACCACGGAATCTTTGTGGAACTCGACACGCTCAGACGCGTAAATATTGCCTTCTACCTTGCCTGCCACCATCACCCTGTGCGCGGTCACATCACCCGAGACTTCACCGCTGGCACCAATGGCCACGGTGACTTTGCTTTCCTTGGCCGTTTCGATATTGCCCACCACCTTGCCATCGATACGCACACTGTCAACCAACACCAGACGACCATAAATTTGTGTGGTTCGTCCGATCAGTGTTTCAAAACGCTCCTGCGAACTGGCCAAGGGTTTGTCACGCAATTTCTCAAACATGCTTCTCTCCGGTGGGGCTCAGCTTGAACTGAGGGGTAGCACTTGCACGGGGTTGATCACCCTGTCGCGAATAAAGACTTCATAGTGCAAATGTGGGCCAGTGGAACGACCAGTGCTTCCGACTTCACCCAGCACGCCGCCACGTTCGACCACATCGCCCACTTGGGCAATGCGTTTGCTCAAATGTGCATAACGGGTAGAAAAACCTTCGGCATGCTGTACTTCAATGACGTTGCCGTAGCCAAAGTCCCAACCAGACCGGGTTACCGTGCCTCTGGCAGTGGCAATGACGGCGGTGCCGGTGTTAGCCGTGAAGTCCAGCCCTTCGTGCATGGCCAAACCGCCGGTGAATGGATCGTTGCGAATGCCAAAACCACTGCTTATTTTGAAATCGCCGCGAACTGGCAATCCGGTGGGCAAGGTTTGCAGCCATTCGAGTTGCTTTTCCCAGTTGCTGCGTAAATCGAGCACGGCATTTTGGGTCTGTACAAAATCTTGCAGGGTTTGGTCAAACTCTATGCCCAAGGGCTGGCGAAACAAACTGGAGAAAGGCTTGGGGGCCACCAACGGTCCGCCTTTGTTGTCGTCCCGACGGTTGATTTTGTCGCGCACCACGTTCGGGGTGGCCATTTCCATGAAACGATTTTTCATGGTCTCGAGCTGGCGAAT
>JALRAA010000325.1 GCA_023262645.1 Burkholderiaceae bacterium | reverse complement strand
GTGAAGGTTGGCAACGTTTCACGGTTCCCGCTGGCAGTCGTTACAGCTCACCCGGTGTGCTGCCTGTGGAAGCAGATGCCTCGTCCGCGAGTTACTTCATTGCGCTGGGTGCGATCGCTTCTGTCGACGGCGTGCGCATTCAAGGCGTCGGCGCTGACTCGATTCAAGGTGACATCCGATTTATCGACGCGGCTCGTGCCATGGGCGCTGATATCAGCAGCGGGCCGAACTGGGTGCAAACCCGTCGCGGGACTTGGCCGCTCAAAGCCATCGACTTGGATTGCAACCAAATTCCGGATGCCGCTATGACCTTGGCGGTCATGGCTTTGTATGCCGACGGCCCCAGCACCTTGCGCAATATCGCCAGTTGGCGGGTGAAAGAAACCGACCGCATCGCAGCCATGGCCGCTGAAGCGCGCAAATTGGGCGCCACCGTGGAAGAAGGCCCTGATTGGATTCGGATTGAACCCATTCAACAGTGGCGCTCTGCCAGCATCCATACCTATGACGACCACCGCATCGCCATGTGTTTTTCACTGGCAGCGTTCAATCCGGCCAAGTTACCGGTACGCATCGAAGACCCGAAGTGCGTGGCCAAAACTTTTCCCGACTATTTCGAGGCGCTTTTCTCATTGACAAAGTCCACGCAGGTTCCGGTCATCACCATTGACGGCCCCACCGCGTCTGGCAAAGGCACACTGGCGGCTTTGGTGGCCGCCCAGTTGGGCTACCACTATTTGGACAGCGGCGCCCTCTACCGTTTGACCGCGCTGGCGAGTTTGCAAGCCGGCCTGTCGCTCGAACCAGCGAACGAAGCCGCCATCGCCGAACTGGCGCGCCACTTGCCCGTGGCGTTCGAAGGTGAGCGCGTGCTCTTGTCTAAAACCAATGTTTCTGAGCAAATTCGTACCGAAGAAGCCGGTATGAATGCCTCCAAGGTGTCTGCCATGCCCCAAGTACGGCAGGCACTGGTCGAGTTGCAAGCGTCGTTTCAACGGCTGCCCGGGCTGGTCACCGACGGCCGTGACATGGGAACCGTCATCTTCCCCTCGGCTGACCTCAAGGTATTTTTGACCGCCAGCGCTGAAAAAAGAGCAGAGCGTCGTCACAAACAACTGATTTCAAAGGGAATTTCCACTACAATCGACACTCTTCGCGCAGATTTGGAAGCGCGTGACGCACGCGACACACAGCGCAGCGTTGCACCCTTGAAGCCCGCCGAAGACGCCTTGCAACTTGACAACTCTTTGCTCTCCATCGACGAATCGGTGGCCCAAGTGATGTCCTGGTGGCAGAGCAAACAGGTGTTTGGCCCCGGTCGCACCTGAACTTGGTTCCTCACCATCCCCTTCGCGCTGCATGGCGCACCGGTGGTGAGGTTGTTTCACCCTACCGCGGCCAAACCGCACCCACTGTTGACCCAGTTTTCCCTGCACACCTTGGTGCATGACGCTTTGTCGACGAAATTAGGAAATTGAATGTCTGAATCTTTCGCAGCCCTGTTTGAAGAATCCCTGAAACGCTCTGAAATGCGCATCGGCGAGGTCATCACCGCCGAAGTCCTGCGTGTTGAGCACAACCACGTCGTGGTCAATGCAGGTCTGAAATCAGAAGCTTATGTACCTATTGAAGAATTTAAAAACGACTTGGGCGAAATCGAAGTGCAAGCCGGCGACTTTGTGTCGGTGGCGATCAGCTCGGTCGAAAACGGCTACGGCGACACCATCCTCAGCCGCGACACCGCCAAGCGCTTGGCCTCTTGGATGTCTTTGGAAAAAGCCCTCGAATCCGGCGAATTTGTCACCGGCACCACCAGCGGCAAGGTCAAAGGCGGGCTCACTGTGCTGGTCAACGGCATCCGCGCCTTCTTGCCCGGTTCACTCATCGACACCCGTCCCATCAAAGACTTGTCGCCATTTGAAAACAAAACCATGGAATTCAAGGTCATCAAGCTTGACCGCAAACGCAACAACGTCGTGTTGTCACGCCGTGCTGTCATCGAAGCCTCCATGGGCGAAGAACGCGCCAAACTGATGGAAAACCTGAAAGAAGGTTCCATTGTTCATGGCGTGGTTAAAAACATCACCGAATACGGTGCGTTTGTCGATTTGGGCGGCATCGACGGT
>JALRAA010000324.1 GCA_023262645.1 Burkholderiaceae bacterium | reverse complement strand
CGGTGAAATGTCGCGCCTCCTGCTCACCGGACAGCGGGTGCTGCCGGTTCGGGCACAGCATGAGGGATACCGTTTCCGTTATCCGGTGCTGGATGCGGCGCTGCGCGAGGCCGTGGGTGCCTAGGTTCAGCGCGTCCCGAAGACCACCATCGTCTTGCCTTTGACGCGTACCAGCCCCTGGTCTTCGAGGGTCTTCAATACCCGGCCGACCATCTCGCGCGAGCATCCCACGATGCGCCCGATTTCCTGACGGGTGATCTTGATCTGCATGCCCTCGGGGTGGGTCATGGCATCGGGCTGCTTGCACAGATCGAGCAAGGTGCGCGCGACGCGGCCGGTGACATCCAGAAAGGCGAGATCCCCCACCTTGCGCGTGGTCGAGCGCAGGCGGTCGGCCCGCCTAAATCACTGACCACGCCTGTGAAGCCGGGAATTTTGTCGCGTATGTCCTCAATTTCACGCAATATAGAAGCCTCACTGCGGCTTTGGATGATGCGGCCTTCATGCTCGGTGATAGAACAAAACGTGCACCCCCCAAAACAACCACGCATGATGTTGACGCTGAAGCGGATCATTTCCCAGGCGGGAATTTTGGTCACGCCATCGTGGCCACCTTGTGCGTCGGCATACACCGGGTGCGGACTGCGCGCATAAGGCAGATCAAACACATGGTCCATTTCGGCAGTGGTCAAGGGTATGGGTGGCGGGTTGATCCACACATCGCGAGCCGTGCGGCCTTCGCCATGGGCTTGCACCAAGGCACGCGCATTGCCCGGATTGGTTTCCAAGTGCAACACACGGTTGGCATGCGCATACAACACCGGGTCAGATTTGACTTGCTCGTACGAGGGCAATCGAATCACCGAACGTTCGCGCGGTGGCACTTTGAGTTTGCCCTTGCCTTGGAGCATAGGATTGGGCACAAAGTTCAAAGGCGAGGTGCTGAATTTTTTATCGGATGAAGTGTTTGATGGCTTGATCAACAAGGTTTGCGCGTCGGCCACCGCTTGCGCCTCATCTTCTCTGGCACAGGTGGCACCTTGCGCGGTCGCTTGTTCGCTCACCATCAAATAAGGATTGACATGGGCTTCAATGCGCCCGGGCGTATCGACTTCAGTGGAATCAATTTCAAACCAATCCGCAGGCGTTTGCTTGACCAAAAACGCCGTGCCACGCACATCGGTGATTTGTGTGATGGGTTCTTTGCCTGCAAGGCGATGCGCCACTTCCACCAACGCACGTTCAGCATTGCCATACAGCAACAAATCTGCTTTGGCATCGACCAAAATGGAACGACGAACTTTGTCTTGCCAATAGTCATAGTGGGCTATACGCCGCAACGACGCTTCTATGCCACCGATGATGATCGGCACATCAGGATAGGCTTCACGACAACGCTGGCTGTAGACCAACACACTGCGGTCTGGACGCTTACCACCGATGCCCCCTGGGGTGTAGGCATCGTCGCTGCGTATTTTGCGATCTGCGGTGTAGCGGTTGATCATGGAATCCATGTTCCCCGCAGTCACCCCGAAAAATAAAACCGGTGCGCCCAGTGCTTGAAAAGGATCGGCACTGTGCCATTCAGGTTGGGCAATGATGCCGACACGAAAGCCTTGGGCTTCGAGCATGCGCCCAATGACCGCCATGCCAAAACTGGGATGGTCGACATACGCGTCTCCGGTGACCAAAATAATGTCGCAACGGTCCCAGCCCAGTTGCGCCATTTCGTCTCGGCTCATCGGTAAAAAAGGTGCCGTGCCAAAACGCGCCGCCCAATACTTTTTGTAACTGGTCAGGGGCTTGGCGGCACGGTTGAAAAAGGAGACGTCTATGGGGGCATTCATCAGCCCTCGATTCTAGGTGGGATGCTGCACGGGCGAGAAACACACAGACATGGCCGCTGACTGTGCAATGGCTTTGATCGACAAACACTGTCAATGAAACAACCATTGGTATTTAAGTTCGTAGTATTGGATTGCAGGTAACGCTAACCCAGGGCGATCAGACCACGCCGTGAGTTGGGGACACCAATACGCTCGGTCATAGACATCCAAGCAGGGACGCTGTGTGACTTTGCCGCCAAACCACTGTCCCCATGAGAGTTGAAGGTAAAGGGGATATTTCCACTGGCCAATAGAAAACGG
>JALRAA010000323.1 GCA_023262645.1 Burkholderiaceae bacterium | reverse complement strand
ATTATCTTCAAACGGTTAGCAGCTGGCTATGAGGTTGAGTAAGATAAAGACACGACAATTTAAGACGTAATGAGCGAAACGCCGACCAGTTTGAAGGTGACTTCACGCTCAACTACCATCTCGCGCCGCCATTGATCGCCAAAAAGAACGACAAGGGAGAACTGGTCAAACAAAAATTTGGCCCTTCTATGTTGTGGGGCTTCAAGCTGCTGTCGCGTTTGCGTTTCTTGCGTGGCGGCATGTTCGATGTGTTTGGCTATACCGAAGAGCGCCGCACCGAGCGCGCTTTGGTGCAGCAATACCAAGACAGCATCACCGAAATCATGGCGACATTCGCGCCTGGCAAACATGCATTGGCACTTGAAATTGCCCGCATTCCCGAAAAAATCAAAGGCTATGGCCATGTCAAAGAACGGCATTTGAAAGCGGCACGCGAGCAATGGGACGGATTGATGCAAGCCTGGCGCGCGGCTTGAATCCGTAGGCCAACGGGTTGCAAGCATCATGGCGCCAAGCCTGCCGAAGAAGAGCCCGCCAAGGTTGTTGGTGTGGACCCCTGCCGACCATCGACTCATTGGCCGCAAAACTGAAGCCATGCCCTATGCGTTGTTGGCAGAAACCTATGCACAAGCCTTGCGCGATTGCGCCGATGCGCAGGCCATGGTGTTGCCACTGGTAGACCCGGCCGATATTTCGCATTGGTTGTCCATGGTCGATGGCGTCATGCTCAGCGGCTCTCCTTCGAATGTTCACCCGTCGCATTTCGGCGAAAGCGTTGCCGACGAAAGCCTGCCACTGGACACCACGCGCGACGCATTGACTTTAGAGTTGGTGCGGGCTTGTGTCGAGCAAGCCGTTCCCTTGTTGGGTATTTGCCGAGGTTTTCAAGAAATGAATGTGGCGTTGGGAGGCAGTTTGTTGCAGCAAGTCCATTTGACCCCGGGAAAACAAGACCACCGAGATCCGGACCACGTACCGCTGGACCAGCAGTACGCACCCAGCCATGAGGTCTTGCTCAAGCCCGGTTCTTCATTGGCACAATGGGCGGGCGGTTTGCGAGTGAAAGTCAATTCCTTGCATGGCCAAGGCGTGGCTCGGTTGGCCGATGGCTTGACCGCGATTGCGCATGCAGAAGACGGTTTGATCGAAGCGTTTGAAGTCAGCGGTGCCAAAGGGTTTGCCTTGGGAGTGCAATGGCACCCCGAGTGGCGTTGCCAAAGTTCAGCGTTCTACACCGCCATATTCCGAGCATTTTCACAAGCCATGCAACAGCGCCGAAGCCAGCTGATGCGTTGACGTCACCGTTGAACTGACGCTTGATCATTGACGAGATATTTTTATGCACACCGCTAACCCGCCCTCACCCATCAAAACTTTCGCCGACTTGGAGCAGTGGCTCAATCAGCACCGCGTGACCGAAGTCGAATGCCTGGTGCCCGACTTGACTGGCGTGGCGCGCGGGAAGATATTGCCGCGCGAAAAATTCACCGAAGACCGTGGCATGCGTTTGCCCGAGGCGGTGGTTGCCATGGGCGTGACCGGCAATTTTCCGGACACGGCCCCTTATTACAACGTGATTCAATCGCACGACCGTGACATGCATTTGATGCCAGACCCGTCGACCGTGCGCATCGTGCCGTGGGCGAGCGACCCCACCGCCCAAGTCATACACGATTGCTACGACCGCCATGGCAAGCTTGTGCCATTTGCACCACGCAGCGTGCTGCGCCATGTGTGTGGTTTGTACGAAGCGCAAGGTTGGGGCCCGGTGGTGGCGCCCGAGTTGGAGTTTTATTTGCTGGCGCGCAACACCGACCCCAACACATTGTTGCGACCACCCATCGGGCGCAGTGGTCGCGCCGAAACCTCGCGCCAGGCCTACAGCATCGACGCGGTCAACGAATTTGACCCTTTGTTCGAAGAGTTGTATGAGCACTGCGGAAAAATGGGTTTGAATGTCGACACGCTGATCCATGAAATCGGCGCGGGACAAATGGAGATCAATTTAGTAACACATTAATTGGTTATATCTTTAAAAATGTTGCTAATGCGACAAATTCGACAGCTAAAACAGATGCTGTTGTTCAGGTAGGATTAACTAGAAAATTAGGAACTGGCGGTGATGTTGGTTCGGCATCATGTCAAGGAAT
>JALRAA010000322.1 GCA_023262645.1 Burkholderiaceae bacterium | reverse complement strand
GTCCTAAGGCAGAGACTGGTGGATTAAAAAAGTATGCCTGCGTTTATGTCGCTAGCGCGGCAAACCTGTCAAATAGAAACCAATTTGCGAATGCCTTTGTCTTTCATCTCAGAGCCAGGGCCTTGCGCAATGACTTCACCTCGCTCCATCACACAGTATTGGTCGGCCAATTCTTCGGCAAAGTCGTAATACTGTTCGCACAGCAAAATAGCCATGTCGCCGCGTGCAGCCAATCGCTTGATCACACGCCCGATGTCCTTGATGATGCTGGGTTGAATGCCCTCGGTAGGTTCATCTAACACCAGCAATTTGGGTTTGCCCGCCAAGGCACGCGCTATGGCCAATTGTTGTTGCTGTCCGCCCGACAAATCTCCCCCTCGGCGTTGTCGCATTTGGTCAAGAATCGGAAACAACTCAAACAATTCCGCAGGTATGTCTGCCGATGCCGCTTGCGTGGCCAAGCCCATGCGCAAGTTGTCTTCCACCGTCAAGCGGTTAAAGATATCGCGACCTTGCGGCACATAGCCAATGCCAGCGCGCGCACGTTCATACGGTGTGGCATGCGTGATGGTGTGTCCTCCAAAACCGATGTGCCCTTGGCGCACTGGCACCAATCCCATCAAAGCTTTGAGCAACGTGGTTTTGCCAACACCATTGCGGCCGAGCAACACCGTGACTTGGCCCGCTTTGGCTGTCAAACTGACATCGCGAAGAATGTGCGAGCCACCGTAATATTGATGAATGTGTTCTATCGCCAGCATGGCTCAACGCCCCAAATAAACTTCAATGACACGCTCATTGGCCTGTACATCGTCAAACGAACCTTGTGCCAGCACCGAGCCGTCGCACAACACGGTCACCACATCGGCAATCTGGCGAATGAACGCCATGTCATGCTCAACCACCATGAGTGAATGCTTGCCTTTGAGCGACAAAAACAACTCGGCGGTGCGTTCGGTTTCTTGGTCGGTCATGCCTGCTACCGGCTCATCGAGCAACAACAATTTGGGGTCTTGCATCAACAACATGCCGATCTCCAGCCACTGCTTTTGGCCATGGCTGAGGTTGCCCGCTTGACGCATCAAATGGTTTTGCAAATGGATGGTTTGCAGCACCTCGATCAATCTGTCTTTTTGCTCTCCATTGAGCGCAAAACGCATGGAGGCAGCCACACCTTTGGCGGTTTTGAGCGCCAACTCTAAGTTTTCAAACACGGTCAACTGCTCGAAGACGGTGGGTTTTTGAAATTTGCGACCGATACCCATTTGGGCAATTTGCGGCTCGTTGTGACGCAACAAATTGATGGTGCTGCCGAAAAACACTTGGCCGCTGTCAGGACGGGTCTTGCCCGTGATGATGTCCATCATGGTGGTCTTGCCCGCTCCATTGGGGCCAATGATGCAGCGCAATTCACCCACGCCAATATCGAGCGACAAATGGTTGATGGCTTTGAAGCCATCAAAGCTGACATTGACATCTTCCAAATACAAAATACGCCCGTGCACCAAATCCAATTCGCCGGGTTGGTGTATGCGTGAAAAACTGGCGCCGCGATCGCCCGAATTCACCTCTGCGACTTGTTTGAGTTTGTGTTTTTCAAGACGCTCTGCGCCTTGGGTCATCAGCTCTGGTGTCATTCGGACGCTCCTTGGCGTTGGCCAATGCGACGCTTGACACTGCCGATCAAACCAATCACACCCTGCGGCATGTACAAGGTCACCGCGATAAACAACGCACCCAGCACATACAGCCAGTACTCGGGGGCCACCACCGTCAGCCAACTCTTGGCACCGTTGACCATGAATGCTCCCACCACCGGTCCGATCAAGGTGGCGCGACCGCCCACTGCGGCCCAAATAGCGATTTCAATGGAATTCGCCGGGCTCATTTCGCTGGGGTTGATGATGCCGACTTGCGGCACATACAACGCGCCCGCCACACCACACATCACCGCAGAAATCACCCAAATACTGAGCTTGTAAGGCAAAGGTGAGTATCCCGAGAACATGACGCGGCTTTCAGCATCGCGAATGGCTTGCAACACCCGGCCGTATTTGCTTTGCACCAGCCAACGCGCCGCCAAATAGCCACCCAGCAAACACACACCGGTCAACACAAACAGCACCATGCGCATCTCAGGCGTGGCAATCGGTAT
>JALRAA010000321.1 GCA_023262645.1 Burkholderiaceae bacterium | reverse complement strand
GTTTCGGTGCATGGCCGCGTAGAGCATCAGACCCAGACATTCGACCTGGTCACATGCCGGGCATTTGCAGAATTGGCCGACTTTACCCAGTGGTCGCTCAAAGCGCTTAAGCCGCATGGCCGCTGGCTGGCGATGAAAGGCAAACATCCGCAAGCGGAATTGGAGCGGTTGCCAGACAACGTCTTGGTTCAACAGATACAAACATTGACCGTTCCCGGGCTAGATGCCGATCGTTGCCTGGTCTGGCTCAAGCCCAAAACCGGTGCCTCTGAATAAACCTCAACAAAAAACAAGCCAAACCAAGCCGCCCACAGCCTGAATCGATGTTTGGTGCATCGATAAATGCAAGGCCATAAGCGTTGATGAGCCCACAATCTGGCTTATGAAACAGTGGTTTTTATGGGCAGGGCAGGTTTCACGTGAAACAATCACCGCAAAAAGCCGCATCGGACAGTTACACTCTGACCCCCACAGTTTCAACAAACATCTTTTCACACCATGCTAGGTATATCGGATTACCCTGCCTTCACTGGCGCTGTTATCGTCTTTTTGGCGATTCCTGGCCCAGGTAACTTGGCATTACTGACCGCAACGGCACAAGGGGGTCAAAAGGGCGGTATCAGCGCAACCTGGGGCGTCATCGCCGGAGACCAAGTGTTGATGTGGGCTGCTGTTGCAGGTTTGGCGGCGGTGTTGCAGGCATCGGCAACTTGGTTTCATGCATTGCAATGGGCGGGTGCCCTCTATTTAGGTTACTTGGGCATACAAATGATTCGCGCCAAACCTGAAGATGCGCCCTTGTTGGACATGTCTTCAGGCAGATATTTTCGACAAACCTTTTTCATCACCTTGCTCAATCCCAAAGCGATTGTGTTTTACATGGCGTTTTTTCCGCTGTTCATCGACCCAGCACAAAACCCGGGATGGCTGACATTTGCCAGCATGTCGCTCACCGTGGCTGTGCTGACTTTCCTGTATGGCGCAGGCTTGACGCTGCTGGCCCATCGGTTAGCCGGGAAAATGCAAACCCACCCGTTGATGGGGCAATGGTTGCAAAAGATCGCGGGTGCTGTGCTTTTGGGTTTCGGTTTGCGTTTGGTTCTACAGAAATAAAACACCATGGCTTATATCTTTTGTATTGCAAATCAAAAAGGCGGCGTGGGTAAAACCACGACCACCATCAATTTGGCGGCGGCTTTGGCCGCCATTGGCCAGCGGGTGCTGATGATTGACTTGGATCCGCAAGGCAATGCCACCATGGGTTCAGGTGTCGATAAACGCCAGCTACAGCATTCCATTTACGACGTGTTGCTGGGCGAAGCCAGCCTGTCCCAAGCGCGGGTTCAGAGTGTGTGGGGTGACGCAGCGGCCAAACCCGGCATGGCCACCTACCACGTGCTCGGTGCCAACCGCGACTTGGCCGGTGCAGAAGTCGAGTTGGTCAACCTTGAAAACCGTGAAAAGCGGCTGAAAAACGCGATTGCCGAGGTAGTGAACGACTACGACATTGTGTTGATAGATTGCCCGCCTTCTTTGTCGCTGTTGACCCTGAATGGCTTGTGTGCAGCGCACGGTGTGATCGTGCCGATGCAATGTGAATATTTCGCGCTAGAGGGCTTGACCGATCTGGTCAACACCATCAAGCAAGTGCACGCCAATCTGAACAAAGATTTGAAAATCATCGGTTTGTTGCGGGTCATGTTTGACCCGCGCATCACCTTGCAGCAACAAGTCAGCGACCAATTGAAAGCGCATTTCGCTGACAAGGTGTTCAACACCTTGATCCCTCGCAATGTACGGCTCGCAGAAGCGCCCAGCTATGGTTTGCCGGGGGTGGTGTTCGATCCCGCCGCCAAAGGCAGCCAAGCATTCATCGACTTCGCCAAAGAATTGGTGCAACGCTTCAAACAAGTCTGACGCCCACAACGCGTCATCAAGAGAACACACATGGTCACAAAAAAAATCAAAGGATTGGGACGCGGCTTAGAAGCTTTGCTCGGGCCCACAGCAGGTGAAGTGGTATTGAACGCAACCGCAGACGCCACGCCATCGACCTTGAAGTTGGAGCAGATGGTGGCGGGCATTTATCAACCGCGCAAACGCATGGACGAAGGCGCGTTGTACGAACTTGCGGAAAGCATCAAATCGCAAGGTGTGATG
>JALRAA010000320.1 GCA_023262645.1 Burkholderiaceae bacterium | reverse complement strand
AAAAGGAGAGCCAATGGCCATGACCCACTCGCCCACTTTCAGGCGGCTGACGTCACCTATGCGAACGGCCGGCAAACCCGCGGCCTCGATCTTCACCACCGCCACATCGGTGCGCTTGTCAGAGCCCACGATGCGGGCCACAAATTCGCGCTTGTCGGTCAAGGTGACGATGACTTGCTGTGCGCCATCCACCACGTGGGCATTGGTCATGATGAAGCCATCTGCCGTCAAAATAAAGCCCGAACCCACGCCGCGCGGCTGCTCCTCGGGTTGTTGTTGGGGGCGGTTGGGGCGTTGTTGGCGCGGCGCGTTGGGCATGGGAATGCCAAAGAACCGGCGGAACAACTCTTGCATTTCTTCGTCTTGCGGATCAGGCTGGTTTTGGGCGGCAGACTGTGGCGCAGCTTTGTCGATGGTGCGGATGTTGACCACAGAGGGGCCCACTTGCTCCACCAAATCGGTGAAATCAGGCAAGGTGCGGTTTTGCGCCAAAGCCTGCGGCTGCAAACCGGGAAAGCCAGCCGTGGTCAGTGCGATCAATAAAACGGCCAATACGGAAAAAACATGTTTGCGTACGAACAAAGAATGAAACATCTTTTTTAATCTCCCAAAAGGTGTAGAAGCTGTTTTAACGCGATTCAACCGTTCAAGGCGGACGCGGTTCAATAGCCCCTGAAATATCGGCTTTTCCAGGCGGACTAGATACGCTTGAATAAGAGCGTGCCGTTGGTGCCGCCGAAACCGAAATTGTTTTTCACCGCCACGTCGATCTTCATGTCACGGGCTGTGTTGGCGCAGTAATCCAGATCGCATTCGGGGTCTGGATGGTGCAAATTGATGGTGGGGGGTGCTTTTTGTTCATGCACCGCAAGCACGGTGAACACGCTTTCGATGCCACCGGCACCGCCGAGCAAATGTCCGGTCATGGATTTGGTTGAACTGACCACCATCTTGTGGGCATGGGCGCCGAAAGCCGCCTTGATGGCATGGGTTTCGTTGATGTCACCCAGCGGTGTGGACGTGCCGTGGGCATTGAGATAATCCACTTGGTCAGCCGGTATTTGTGCATTGTTCAAAGCGGCCAACATCGAGCGGCGCGGCCCGTCCATGTTGGGTGCGGTCATGTGACCCGCATCGGCGCTTCGGCCATAACCCGCCAGTTCTGCATAAATGCGAGCGCCTCTGGCTTTGGCAAATTCGTATTCCTCCAGCACCAACACACCTGCGCCCTCGCCCAACACAAAGCCATCGCGGTCTTTGTCCCAGGGACGGGAAGCGGTTTGGGGATCGTCATTGCGGGTTGACAACGCCCGCATGGCGGCAAATCCACCCAAGCCCAAGGGGGAAACGGTGGCTTCTGCACCGCCAGCCACCATGACATCCGCATCACCATATTCGATGATGCGGCCGGCTTCGCCAATGCTGTGAAGTCCTGTGCTGCAAGCGGTGGCAATGGCCAAATTGGGGCCCTTGAAACCACATCGCATGGACACATGACCGGAAATCATGTTGATGATGCTGGCAGGCACAAAGAAAGGAGAAATGCGACGTGGGCCGCGTGACATGAGTTCGTCGCGCATGTTCTCGATCAGCGGCAAACCGCCAATGCCTGAACCAATCAGGCAACCGATGCGGTAGGAGAGTTCTTCATCCAAAGCATCGCCCATGGGCAAACCGGCATCGGCCACGGCCTGCAAACCCGCCGCCACGCCCAGATGGATAAAGCGGTCCATGGTGCGGGCATCTTTGGGCGAGATGTATTCGTCGAGGTTGAAATTTTTGACCTCGCCTGCGAAATGACAAGCGAAAGCCGACGCATCAAAATGGGTGATTTTGGCTATGCCGGATTGACCGGCCAGAATTTGCTTCCAGGACGCTTGGGCGTTGTTTCCAACCGGAGACACACAGCCCAAGCCTGTCACGACGACGCGACGACGACTCATGGGGAACCTCTGCGTCAGGCCTTTTTGTGGCTCAGCGCGTAATCGATCGCGTTTTGTACGGTGGTGATTTTTTCTGCATCTTCATCAGGTATTTCGATGCCGAACTCGTCTTCCAAAGCCATGACCAGTTCTACGGTATCCAACGAGTCGGCACCCAGATCAGCCACAAAAGCTTTTTCTGATGTGACTTGGGACTCTTCCACGCCAAGTTGTTCGGCAATGATTTT
>JALRAA010000031.1:7023-10032 GCA_023262645.1 Burkholderiaceae bacterium | reverse complement strand
ACGCAGAGCGCGCAGCCGAAGGACAACCCCCCGCATCATCGGCCGAATGAAGATGCATTAAACCCTTTTGGCCAACGACGCAGCCAGGCCGATATAAGTGGCGGGTGTCAACGCCAACAAACGTTTTTTGTCTTCGTCAGGAATAGCCAAGCGGTGGATGAGTTGGTGCAAGTCTTCGCGCGTGACTTTTTGCCCGCGCGTGACTTCTTTGAGTAGTTCATAAGCGCCGCTCACCCCATGGCGTCGCATCACCGTTTGTATCGGTTCGGCCAGCACTTCCCAGGCGTTGTCCAAGTCGGCCTGCAAAGCCGCTGGGTTGAGTTCGAGTTTGTGAAGACCTTGTATCAACGACTGGTGAGCCAGCACCGCATAACCCAAAGCCACACCCATGTTGCGAAGCACCGTGCTGTCAGACAAATCACGCTGCCAGCGGCTGATCGGTAATTTTTCGCTCAAATGGCGCAGCAAGGCGTTGGACAAACCCAAATTGCCTTCGGCGTTTTCGAAATCGATCGGGTTGACTTTGTGCGGCATGGTGGATGAACCGATCTCACCGGCTTTCAATCGCTGCTTGAAATAGCCCAGCGACACATAGCCCCAAATGTCGCGAGACAAATCGATCAGTATGGTGTTGCTGCGCGCCACGGCGTCGAACAATTCGGCCATGTAATCGTGGGGCTCAATTTGTATGCTGTAGGGCTGGAAGGTCAAGCCCAATCCCAGCGGTTGGCCAATGGCAGGGTTGTCAGGGGCTTCAACCACTTGCTTGGCGAACGATTCCCAATCGAAGTCGGCACGCGCCGACACATGTGCATTGAAGTTGCCGACGGCGCCGTTCATTTTGGCAAGCAAAGGCACGCGTGCAATCCGGTCCATGGCGGTTTGCAGTCGCATATACACATTGGCCATTTCTTTGCCAACCGTGGTGGGGCTCGCGGTTTGGCCGTGTGTGCGGCTGAGCATGGCGTCATCGGCGTAGCGGTGGGCCATGTCGCGCAATGTGTCTGCCACGGCTTGCAAGCCGGGCAGCAGCACCTGTTGGCGTGCAGCTTTGAGTTGCAAAGCATGGCTGGTGTTGTTGATGTCTTCGCTGGTGCACGCAAAATGGATGAACTCCAGTGCGTGGGCCAATTCTGTGGTGAGCGCAGCGTCCAAAGTGTCTTGCTGGCATTGGGCCTTGAGCCAATACTCCACCGCTTTTACGTCGTGGTTGGTGGTTTTTTCAATCTCTTTGATGGCCAGCGCATCTTGCGCAGTAAAACCGCTGACCAAGCCACGCAAAAACACACGGGCGTTTTCGCTGAAGGGTTGAAAAGGCGCCATGCCGCTGTCAGACAGTGCGATCAACCAAGTGATTTCAACTTGCACCCGCCGGTGCATGAAACCTTGCTCGCTCATCAGGGGTCGCAAAAGGGCCAATTTGGCCGCGTAACGCCCGTCCAAAGGGGACAGGGCAGAGATGGCGTGATCAATCATGGTTCGATTTTAGGGCTTAGTCCTTCAGGGCCACGCACGGCGCATGTTCACCCATAAAATGACCGCTTGTTCCTCAGACACAAGTCCCATGAAATTGATTGGTGCGGTAACCAGCCCTTATGTGCGCAAAGTGCGCATCGTGATGGCCGAAAAAAAACTCGAATACGAATTTGTACAAGAAGATGTATGGGCCGCCAGCACAAGCATTGTTGCGTCTAACCCCTTGGGAAAAGTGCCGTGTTTGTTGATGGAAACAGGCGAGGCGTTGTACGACTCACGGGTGATCGTCGAATACTTAGACACCTTGTCGCCTGTGGGCAAATTGATTCCGCCCAGCGGCCGTGAACGCACCGAGGTCAAAGTCTGGGAAGCCTTGGCCGACGGTTTGCTCGATGCGGCGATTGCTGCACGTTTAGAAGCGCATTGGGTCGGCCGCAGCGAAGCCGAACGCAGTCAAGCATGGATAGACCGTCAATTGGGCAAAGTCCACGATGCCTTGGCCGCGATGTCACAGGGTTTGGCCGACAACAGCATGTGTGCAGGCATACACCTGAGCCTGGCCGATATCGCCGTGGGCTGTGCATTGGGGTATTTGGATTTTCGTTTCCCCAACATCGCTTGGCGGCGTGACTATCCCAACCTGGACAAGCTGCAAGAAAAATTGATGCAGCGGCAAAGCTTCATCGACAGCCTGCCTGCTTGATCTTGCCTCAACTGTTGATGCGTCGCTTCAACCAGCGCATCAAACTGCCGATCCACGGCAACTTTTCATACAGCTCTTCGGCCGCGTCCCAATAATCGCGGTGCGACTGAATGCGCCATTCGCCTTGCGTGTTCAAGCCAAACACCAAATGCGATCCGCCGTGAATGCATTGCTCGACGCCGGGTTGCATGGTTTTGAAACGAAACAAAAATTCCCACACCAAAAAACACCCCTGGCCTTGCACCAAGCAACTCGTCACGACAAAGCGCGGCTCCCTCAGGCTGTCAAACATGTGCTGAAAAATCGCTTGTATCTCAGCCAGGCTGTGCACGTCTTTGAACGGGTCTTTGAAGCGTGCATGTTCGTCATACCAATCGCCCATGCGGGCAATGTCAGCGGGTTGCAATTGCTCGAATGCCGTCACGAGCTCATCGATCAGGCTTTGCGGGACGTCGGTGTCAGCGTGCATGGGTATCAGGCGGTGAATTGACGCACCAGCGGGAAATACCAGCGGTAGGGCAGGATGCGCAACAGCTTCAAAAACCATGTGAAGCGCTTGGGAAAATGGATATCAAACAAGCCATCGCGCCAGCCTTGCAACATGTCTTTCGCGGCTTGTTCGGGCGATATCAACGCGGGCATGTGGAAAGTATTTTGGGCGGTCAAAGGCGTGGCCACAAAACCGGGGTGCACCACACTCACACCAATGCCCTCGGCATGAGCCACGAAAAGAACCGCGACCGGTTGATCGTCGCGCTCGACGTCGACAGCGTCGCGGCGGCGCAAAAGCTGGTCGCGCAACTCGGCGAGACGGTCTCCTTCTACAAAAT
>JALRAA010000031.1:0-7013 GCA_023262645.1 Burkholderiaceae bacterium | reverse complement strand
CTAAATACAGCACTTCACCCAAATGCGTCAATGCCGCTTTGCTCGGGCCATAAGCCAAGCTTTTGGGCAATCCTCTGTAACCGGCGACGCTAGACACCAAACTCACATGGCCGTGTCCTTGGGCCAACATCAATGGCAGCACCTGATCCAGCAACAACAACGCGCCGGTGTAGTTGACCGCCATATGGGTTTGCATGCTGCGCAAATCGTAAGCCGCGGCCGATTGCGCGTTGTAGTAGCCCGCGCAATAAATGACGGTGTCAATGCCATGCTGCGCTTGCAATTGTTGGGTGGCTTGGCGCACAGAAGTTGCGTCGGTGACGTCCAAGGGCAAAGCCAGCGCACCAGGGTGGGTGTCTACAAAGGCTTGCAACAACTCGGCTTGGCGAGCAGACACACATACTTTCGCGCCTGCTGCATGCAAGGCATGCGCGCAGGCCAAGCCAATGCCGCTGGAAGCGCCCAGCAACCAGACACTGCGCCCGCGCCAGTCGGTGATGGGTTTATTGAACGGGGTGAGCCAAGCCATGGGTATCAAGCGCGTCGTGTGAACGACAAAGTGACTTCGCCCAAAAAGATGCCGAATTTAGACATGGCCGCTTTGTTGAGCATGACTTTGTCGTCAAGCAAATACATCCAGTCGTCGAACTGCACCTGCCAGACCTGACTGCCCACAGGCAATGCCAAGGTGTAGCGCCAATTGAAGGCATTGCCGCGTGTTTCACCATCGGCAACACCGATGACATCGTCGGCTTGTCCTGAATAGCGACCATTGCCAAGGTGTTGCAATCTCCAAATGCGCTTTTGTTTGCTGCCATCGCTATAGACAAAGTCTTCGTCAAGCACTCCTTGGTCGCCATTCCATTGGCAATGCATGACCACCGTGAAGCGTTTGACCACTTTGCCTGAGCGGTCGGTGAAAATGCCCCAAGCATCCACCACGCCATTGAAATATTGGCGCAAATCGAGCACAGGTTTTTCGCTGGCGTAATCGTTCACCGACGGGCCGGCACATCCACTCGCAGCCAGTGCACCTGCTGCGGCGGCAGAAAGCATCAATCGTCTTTGCATCATCACTCCATGGTTTGCAAGGGCTTGGCTGAGACCCACAGTAACACGCCCGCCAGCAGTTTCAACACACAAGGCAGCAGGGCGTAGGCCCAACTGAGCGCCAACAAGGCAGGTGCATCGCGAGATCCGCTTTCATACCCTAACCATTGCAGCAACGGTAAAGATACACCAGCGGCCAAGGCCAAGTTGAGTTTGGTCGCCACTTGCCACCAACCGAAATACGCGCCGCTGTGCGCGCCATCGTGGCGGCTCGATTGCAGCATGCCGTTGAGCATCGCACCCGGTGCGATCAAGTCCACACCCAGCGTCAGGCCAGACAACACACACACCACGGTGTAACCGATTTCATCACCTGCCGCCAATCCCAAGGTCCATATGAAAACCGCCACCGCGAGCAACATGCCCGCCAGCCAGCAACGCCGCAGACCCCAACGCGCGATGGCTTGCAACCACAACGGCACAGACACAGCCGCTGCCAAGAAATAAGCGCCCAGGAATTGGGCTTGTGCGGAGGCTGGCAATTGCAATCGGTCTTGCACAAAGAAAAGCATCAGCGTGGCGGGAATCGCGGAGGCTATGCCGTTGAGCATGAACACGCCCAACAAACGTCGAAAACCTGCGTGGCCCCAAGGTTGTCGCAGGCCGCGCCACCAAGGCGTCTGCGTGGCCGGCAGGTCAGCCGCCGATGCGACTTCGGGTCTGGGTGCGAGCCACCATGCCCACAACGACAACGCCAGCAACACCACAAACCCACTCACCAACGCTTCCATGCCCAACCAGCCTGGCACCACCGAGGCGAGGATCACGCCCGCCAGTGCAAGGCCTTCGCGCCAGCCCACGATGCGGCTGCGAACATCGGTGTCGCCGCCTAAACGCGCACCCCACGCTTGCAGGCTGATTTGTAAAAAACTGTAGCCCAGGTAACAAGCCAGCAAGGCGACCAGCACAACCAGCAACAAACGGTTGAGCGTCACACTGTGGCCGATCAGCCAGTGCGGAAAAAACAGCACCACAAACCCCGTCGATAAAAAAATCGCGGCCAGCCAGCCACGTTTGAGCAAGGTGTTGTTGCCCCGTAAAAACAAGCGGTCACTCCAGTGCCCAAGCAAGGGGTCCAGCAGGGCATCAAGCGTTCTGGCCAACAGCAACAAGCCGCCGATCAAGCCCAGCGACACGCCAAAACGGTTGGCAAAGTAATGCGGCCAAATCACATACAAAGGCAAAGCCACAAATGCCAAAGGCAGCGCCGGTAACCCCAAACACAACAGCGCACGGCGGTTCAATCGGGTCATGCAGGTTTGCGCAAAGTGAACTGCACCACATCGGTGTTGTGCTCTAAAAACGCGGCTTCGCAGTAGCACAGGTAAAACAACCAGGTACGCTCGAACCGTTGGTCATAGCCCATGCTGGGCAATTGGTCGGCGATCTGCACAAACGATTCGCGCCAGCGTTTGAGCGTTTCGGCATAGTCCAAACCAAACGCAAACGCATCGGTCACTTGCAATCCCGCTGCCTGTGCTTGCGCCATGAATGTTTTTCTGCTGGGCAAAAAACCGCCTGGAAAAATGTATTGTTGAATGAAATCGGTTCCCAGCGCATACCTGTCGAACAACGCGTCGTCAATCACAATGCTTTGTATGCAGGCATGGCCACCGGGCTTGAGCAAGCGCGCGATGGTTTGGAAATAAGTAGGCCAATAGTCACGCCCAACCGCTTCGATCATTTCGATGGAACAAATCGCGTCGTAAGGACCGTCTTGGGTATCGCGGTAGTCTTGTAGCCGCAAGTCGGTGGCCTGTTTCACGTCTTGCAGCCGTTCTTGGGCATAAGCCAGTTGCGACGGGCTGAGCGTGATGCCTGTCATGTGTGCGCCGAATTCGCGGGCACCGATGTCGGCCAAGCCGCCCCAGCCGCAACCGATTTCCAGCACCCGAGATCCGGCTTCAACCCCAGCCATGCGCAATGCGCGACGCACTTTGGCGTGTTGTGCTTGTTGCAAATCTTGGGTGTGGTTGCCATCGAACCATGCCGATGAATAGGTCATGCTCGGGTCCAACCAAGCGCTGTAAAACGCATTGCCCAAGTCGTAATGCGCATGGATGTTTTTGGAACTGTTGCGCTTGTTGTTGCGGCGCATCCAATGGCGTAATTGGTAGAAGAGTCGTCCCCACCATGTGCCAAAAATCATGTCGTCCATGGGACGGCGGTTGACCACGAGCAATTGCAACAAGCCGGTGAGGTCGGGCGTTTCCCAATCGCCTGCGATGAAGGTTTCTGCAAAACCGATGTCTCCCGAGCGCAAAGAGGCACCGAAGACTTGCCAGTTGTGCAACACCAATTCGGCTTGTGGGCCGCTGTCTTGCCCAAAGCGCACCCAACTGCCATCGGGGCACTGCAAACGCAATCCACCGTGTTGAATCGATTGCAACAGTTTCATGCCGCGTCGCGCAGCGACAGGGACGGATTTGCCCAAGGTGTTCAGCACATGTTCAGGTGAATGCAGGGTGGTCATGGTCTGTCATGCAATGTCAATCGCCACCACGGGTGGCGAACAGGTCAGGGGGAGAAGGTTTGTTGACCAAGGGTACACGCTTGAGCCACAGTTGCAACGCTTGCCAATGGATGCGCGCGATCACGCCCATGCTGTGCAGCGGGTGTGACCACAAGGCGCGGCGCAAATTCGCTGTGTTCAAGGGTTGCAATTCACCACACACGCTGGTGCTGATCAACAGACCTTGAGAGTCCGCGTGGTCAATGCGCACCACGGTGCGGTCTGCATCGGGGCGTTGGCTGCGCATGAAACGAAAACTGTAGTGGCCTTGCACTTGGCAAAAAGGGGACACATAAAACACTTTGTCTGCCGCCATGCTGACGCCGTAACGCGGAGAAGGCAGCACATAACAATGGCGTTCGCCAAAAGTGTTGTTGACTTCTGCCACCATGGCTGCCAGTGTGCCGTCTGCGCGGTGGCAATACCAAAAACTCACCGGCTTGAACACATAACCCAGCACGCGTGCATAGGTATGCAACCAAACTTCTCCTTGGGCGTCGTGAATGCCTTGGGCATGCAGCAATTCATCCAGCCAAGCCAATGCGCCACCTTGTGCGACGCTGCGGCCGTCGCCATGGTCGATATCGTGAAACGACACCAGTGCACGGCGATTGACCGGCAAGTCACCACTGCCGTGATGCGCCATGCTGCGCATGGGCAACATCAAAAACCAAGTGCCATAGGAGAACGCATGGCGGCTGGGTCGGTAGCGGGTGTGGCGCACTACACCCGTGCCGATCAGCGGTGTCAGGCGCGGCAGATCCAGCGTGGTGGCAGTCAAGCGGCCTCCTGTTGCATGATGCCTTGCAAAATCGCTTGTGCGGCCGCGCGCCCGGCTTTGTAGCCGTCTTCATGAAAACCATAGCCCATCCAAGCGCCGGCAAACCAAGTGTGTTGCTGGCCTTGCAGTTGGCCCATGCGGCGTTGCGCCTGAATCGCGGCCAAATCAAATACTGGGTGTGCGTAATGGAACTGACCCTGTATTTTGGAAGGGTCAATGTCTGTCAAGGGATTGAGCGACACGAACACATCTTGCGTGAACGGCAACGGCTGCAACGTGTTGAGCCAATAGTGCAAACAAACACGGCTGCCGTCTGCGGTGTCGCGCAAGCGTTGGTAATTCCAAGCGGCCCAAGCCAAGGGGCGGCGGGGCATCACCGACGTGTCGGTGTGCAGCACGGCCAAATTGTCTTGAAAGCGAATCGCAGACAACACCGATGTTTCATCCCCACTGGGATTGGCCAACAGATGCAGTGCTTGGTCAGCGTGGCATGCCAGCACCACATGGTCAAACCGATGCGGGCCAGCTTCGGTCAGCAGGGTCACGCCTTGTGCATCCCGCTGCACCGACTGCACAGGTGTTCGCAAGAATTTGTGGGCGATGCGCGATGTCACCGCTTGCACATAGTGTTGTGAGCCCCCTTTGACGGTGAACCATTGCGGTCGGTCATTGACCTGCAGCAAACCATGGTTGTCACAAAAACGCACCATCGTGGCGGCTGGAAATTCCAGCATTTGTGCGGTTGGGCAGCTCCAAATGCAACCCAACATGGGAAGCAAATAGGTGTCGCGAAACGTGGGGCCAAAACCGTGTTGGTCCAGAAAAGCTTGCAAGGGTTGCATCAACGCCCCATCGTCATACGACTTGGCCAGCGCTGTGGTCAAACGGTTGAAGCGCAAAATTTCGCGCAACAGCCACCAAAAGCGTGGGCGCCAAAGATTGCGACGTTGGGCGAACACGGTGTTGAGATCGGCACCGTTCCATTCAATGGCCCCCGAACTGCCCCACGGGGCTTGTACCGAAAACGACATGTCTGAATGCGCGGTTTCTATGCCGAGTGTTTCAAACAGCGAAATCAGACCGGGATAGGTGCGTTCGTTGTAGACCAGAAAACCGGTGTCTACGCCGTAGGTGCAAGGCCCGTTGGGGCCAGGCAAGGTCAGGTTGACGGTGTTGGCGTGGCCGCCGAAATGGTCGTCTGCCTCGAACAGACTGACCTCGGCATGATCCAACAGGTGGTGCGCTGCAGACAGACCGGCAATGCCCGAGCCGACAATCGCAACCCGCACACTCATCTCAAGGCAGTTTGGCGCTGAGTTGTTTGTCGACCTCGGCCAAAAATTTGGCGTTCAAAGGGTCGGTGGTGCTGTTGAAACTTTTCACCTGCTTGCCATCGCGGCTGATCAGGTATTTGTAAAAATTCCATTTGGGCGCGGTGTCTGTCAATTGCGTGAGTTGTTTGAACAAGGGCAAGGCATCGTCACCGCGCACCGTGGTTTTGCTGAACATCGGAAATTTCACGCCATAAGTGTTTTCACAAAAATCGGCAATCTTTTGGTTGTTGCCGGGTTCTTGCGAGAAATCGTTGGAGGGAAAACCCAACACCACCAAGCCTTTGTCTTTGTAGCGTGCGTAGAGTTCTTCCAAGCTTTTGTATTGCGGTGTGAAGCCACAAAAGCTTGCGGTGTTGACCACCAACACCACTTGGCCGGCGTATTGGCACAAGTTTTGGGGTTTTTCGTCTTGTAAACGGTCAACTGTGTGTTGCAACACCGCGGGACATTTGCCGTCGGTGGCTGCTTTGTTTTGCGCGAACGCAGGGGAAACAAGAGACAGCGCCAGGCCCAAGGCCAAAAGGAAAAATGAAGAGGTATAAGCAGTGTTTTTCATGGCGTTTATCATGCGACAGTTTGTCGCTATTGTCCACGACGCGGGTAAAAGCCCCCTCAGGCTGAGCAATTGGCCGAAGTAAGGGTTTTTGTTTCAGTGAGGTTGGGGGCTATAGCGGTCAAACACCGCATGCCACAAAGCCATGATGGCGGCCCGGTGGGCGGCCATGGCAACCGGTTCATCGCGTCCGACTTGCTCATCCAACCGGGCTTGGTGTTGGCGGTGTCGAAGTTCGCGGTAGGCCCAAGCGGCTTGCGCGCCCACGCCGGGTGGCAACAGACCCACTTGTTCGGCTTGCAGCATCAACCCGATGTTGCCGATGTTGTCTTGCAAACCCACGTGCGTGGCTGAAAAAGCCAGCACCAGAAATTGCACCGCGAACTCTGCGTCCATCATGCCGCCTATGCTGTGTTTGAAGTCGAAAGCGCTGGCGGGTACCGGATACGCATCGCGCAGTTTGTGGCGCATGGCGATGATTTCAGCGGCCAAGCCATGCGGTTCACGCGGTGCGCACAACACTTGGCGACGCACCGCTTCAAACGATTCGCGCAAGCCCGGGTCGCCGACGCAAAACCTCGCCCGCGTCATGGCCTGGTGTTCCCAGGTCCAGGCGGTGTTGGAGCCACGCTGCTGCTGGTAGTCGGCATAGGCCGCAAAGCGGCTGACCAGCAACCCGGCGTTGCCGTTGGGACGCAGCGCTGTGTCGATTTCATAGAGATC
>JALRAA010000319.1 GCA_023262645.1 Burkholderiaceae bacterium | reverse complement strand
ACCGCAAAGGCGACAGGCGGTGTTGGACATCATGCGTCAAGTGCGTCTGCCCGAACCGGAACGCATGATGGACAGTTATCCGCACCAACTCAGCGGTGGTCAAAGGCAACGCATCGTCATTGCCATGGCCATGGTGCTTAAACCGGCTTTGCTGATTTGCGATGAGCCGACCACCGCACTGGATGTCACCACGCAACAAGAAATTTTGAAATTGATCCGGCAACTGCAACAAGACACGGGCACTGCGGTGTTGTTCATCACGCACGACATGGGCGTGGTGGCGGATATTGCAGACCGGGTGTTGGTGATGCACAAAGGCTTGGCGGTTGAGCAAGGCCATTGCCAGCAAGTGCTCAAGCAGCCAGTGGCCGATTACACACGCGCCTTGTTGGCGGCGGTGCCTGGCATGACGCCACCAGCGGCCAGGCCATTGCCACAGACCCCGCCCGTGCTGCGGGTGCAAGGCCTTGGCAAAACCTATGTCAGCCGCGAATCATGGATGCGCGTGCGGCGCACCGATGCATTGCGCGACGCAAGTTTGTCATTGCGTGCAGGCGAAACAGTGGGCATCGTCGGTGAATCAGGCTCGGGCAAATCCACATTGGCGCGTTGTGTGCTGCGCTTGATCGATCCCGATGTCGGCGATGTGTTTTGGGGGCAAGACAATATTGCGGGCTTGTCAGAGGCGCAACTGCGGCCACTGCGTCACCGCATACAAGTGGTGTTTCAAGACCCCAATCGATCGCTCAATCCGCGCATGCGCGTGGGCGAATCCATTGTGGAAGGGGCACGCAATTTTGGTTTGAACAACCACCAAGCGCAGGAACGGGGCAAGGCCTTGCTGGCACAAACCGGTTTGCCAGCCCATGCCTGGGACCGTTATCCCAGCCAGTTCAGCGGGGGCCAGCGCCAGCGCATTGCCTTGGCGCGTGCATTGGCATGCCAGCCTGACGTGTTGGTGGCGGATGAAGCGGTCAGCGCGCTGGATGTGTCGGTGCAAGCGCAAATTTTGGCGTTGCTGCGCGAAGTGCAGCGCAATATGGGCTTGGGGCTGTTGTTCATCACGCACGATTTGCGTGTGGCTGCGCAACTGTGCGATTCGGTCATCGTCATGCACCAAGGTCAAATCGTCGAGCACGGCGCCACTGCTCAGTTGTATGCCAATCCACAACATGCTTACACGCGAAATTTGTTGGCGAGTGTGCCTGGGGCTAATCCATGACACATGTGTTCATCGCGGGGTTTCAGCATGAAACCAATACCTTCGCGCCCAGCTTGGCCGATTGGGAAGCGTTCAACCGAGGCGATGCTTTTCCAGCCTACATACGCGGCGAGGCCATGCAAACCCAGTTCACCGGCGTCAATATTCCAGTGGGCGGATTTATCGATGCCGCCAAACGCCACGGTTGGAAGTTATGGCCGTCGGTTTGGGCGGGTGCGAGCCCGTCGTCGTTTGTGACCCGCGAGGCTTTTGAACGTATTGCCTCCGACCTGTTGCACGATCTCGCGCAAGCGTTGGCGCAAGGTGTGAATGCCGTGTACTTGGATTTGCACGGCGCCGCTGTGGCAGAGCATGCAGACGATGCGGAAGGCGAATTGCTGTCACGTGTGCGTGCGCGCATCGGCGAGAACATGCCGTTGGTGGCGAGCTTGGATTTGCATGCGAATGTGACGCGTCGCATGCTCGATGTCGCAGATGCCTTGGTCGCTTACCGCACTTATCCGCATGTCGACATGGCGGAAACCGGCGAACGCGCTGCGCAATTGTTAAAGCGCAGAATGCAGTTGGGACGGCGTCAGGCGGTGGCGGCGCACCGTTTGCCTTATTTGATTTCGCTCAATGCGCAATCGACATGGACACCACCGGCCCAAGGTATTTTTGCAGCCATGGACGACATCGACCGTTCACAGCAATCGGTGGTGAGTTTTTGCATGGGCTTTCCTGCGGCTGATTTTGAAGAATGCGCGCCCGTGTTGTGGGCTTACGCTGACAGCGCAGCGCAGGCGCAACAAGCCGCCGATGCCTTGCTCGCTTTGGCTTCGCCTGCCGCACAGTGGCGCATGGAATTTTTGTCAGCCAGGCAAGCCGTTACCCAAGCCATGGCATGGGCCGAGCAACACCCGCAACCGGTATTGATCGCGGACACACAAGACAACCCGGGCGCGGGCGGCGACAGC
>JALRAA010000318.1 GCA_023262645.1 Burkholderiaceae bacterium | reverse complement strand
TATTCCACTGGCCCCAGTGGCCACTATTTGTCGCAATTGTTTTCTCAGTGGGGCATAGCAGATGAGCTCAAGCAGCGAATCGTCGTGCCGCCACCCGGTGTGCCGGTGGCCAGTTTGTTGGCTCAGGGCGAAGTGGATGTCGGATTTCAGCAGCGAAGCGAACTCATGCACCAGCCGGGTATTGCACTGGTGGGAGACTTGCCAGATGAAGTGGCCTACACCACTGTTTTCAGTGCAGGTGTGGGATTGGCTGCTGTGAACGATCCAGCTCGGTTGCAAGCGGTGCGTGATTTTTTCCATTTCATTTCCGCGCAAGAACAATCCGACTGCAGGTTGTCTTTCGGCATGCGTTGATGCAGATGCAAACATGGCGTGAACGCGCCGCAAATGGGCTATTGGCGCGCCCTGTGTTGCTTGCCATGGGCTTGTCGTTCGGCACCATCATCGGCACCAGTCTCGTGCGTTTTTCCTACGCCTTGTTCGTCCCTGCCATGCGTGCAGATTTGGGTTGGTCGTACTTGTTGCTCGGCGCAATGAATACCGCGCATGCTGCGGGCTATTTGGTCGGTGCGTTGACCTTGTCGATGGTGATCCGACGCTTTTCCTCCTGGGTGTCTTTTGTGGCCGGTGGCGTGTTGTCCAGCGTGTTTTTGGGAGCGTGCGCCTTGTTCACAGATGCTTGGGTTGTGGGTCTGTTGCGTTTTTTGTCTGGGTTTACCAGCGCATCTGTGTTCGCAGGCGGTACGGTGTTGATTGCCCAACTGGCGGCATTGCATGTGCCTCGCTCCGGTTTGCTGCTCGGTATCTATTACGCAGGTGGTGGACTTGGCATGGTGTTGTGTGCTGGTTTGGTGCCGTGGACGATTGCACTCGGTGAAAGCTATGCATGGGTGCACCCTTGGCAAATGGGTTGGCTGGCGGTTGGACTCATTGGATTGGTGATGACACTGCTCATGTGGTTACCAGCACATGCATTGCCGCCAGCACCTGCACGGGCCAGTTCATCAGACCACACCCAATGGCAAAGTTATGGGTACATGCTGGCTGGGTATTTTTGTTTTGGCATGGGGTATATCGGTTACATGACCTTTGTTATTTCGTTGTTGCGCGAACTGCATTGGCAAGCTTGGCAAACAAGCAGTTTTTATGCGGTGATGGGTGTGTGCGGTATGTTCAGTGTGCAGGCGTGGTCGGGTATGCTGGATAAATTCAAAGCGGGCCAATGCTTGGCGGTGGTCAACAGCTTGTTGGCGGTGGCTTGCCTCATACCAGCGTGGCTGGCCATGTCGGAGCGCAACTTATACGGACATGCGTTTGAAATGGTGGCTATTTTTCTTTCAGGCGCGGTATTTGGTGGCAGTTTTGCCACTGCCGTTGCATCGACCACGGCATTTATCCGGCACAACTTGCCCGCCACGCAATGGGTCACCGTGATCACGGTGTTCACCAGTGTGTTTGCCATCGGCCAAGTGTTTGGCCCAAGCCTCACCGGGTGGATTTCTGACCACGCAGGTGGCTTGTCCGGGGGATTGTTGTTTTCCTCCTTGACCTTGTGCATGGGCGCTTGGCTGGCCTCGCGGCAACGCAGTTTGCGCCTTGCAACGTAAAGTTCTCGCCCGCCACTTGGAGTGACAAGGCAAAATACACGCATGACTTCAGACGTGAATTCCCCTGTATACCTGACGGCAGCGTTTTACAAATTCGTGGACCTGCCTGATTTCGCCGAGCTCAAGCCCCCGTTGCTGGCTTTTTGCGAAGCCCACCATGTGAAAGGCATGGTGTTGTTGGCCAAAGAGGGCATCAACAGCACCATCGCTGGTGCGGCTGAAGATGTTCATGCGGTGTTGGCTTATTTGCGCTCAGACCCTCGCCTGGCAGACTTGGAGCACAAAGAATCTTTTGCAGACAAGCCGCCTTTCTACCGCATGAAAGTGCGCTTGAAAAAAGAAATCGTCACCATGGGTGTGCCCGGTATCAGTCCTACCCACATGGCTGGCACCTATGTGCAGCCCAAAGATTGGAACGCGTTGATCTCTTCACCTGATGTGGTGTTGATAGACACACGCAACGATTACGAAGTGGAAATTGGAACATTCAAAGGCGCCATCAATCCCGACATACAAACGTTTTCGCAATTACCTCAATGGGCGCAAAAGGCCAATGAACTGCGAGAGCGCAACG
>JALRAA010000317.1 GCA_023262645.1 Burkholderiaceae bacterium | reverse complement strand
CAGCATTCGACTACGTACTAAGGCATTACAGGGAACATCCCGTCAAATATACCAACTATACGTTTAAAGAACGGTACAACATGACGTTGCGAACATTGGGAAATCTCACTTGTGGAACTTCTTCGACTCCGCTTCCAGAACAAGATACAGAGACGTCACCACGTTTTGGTGTACACTACGTTTTCTTGGACCCACGTGCATTGCATGTCATGTACAACCACCCTGGAACATCGGTGTGGCCGTCCCACGCGCGCTTGTCTTGCACTTGCACCAAGGCAATGGTTTCGCCTTCTTCTTGGCCGGTGCTCAACCGCACACTGGCTTGCACGCCTGGCACTTCGTTGAGCAACATGGTCGCCTTGTCCATTTGACGCAATTTCACGGGCGCGTTTTTCGGCTGTGCGTTTTCTACCAGCTTCACCAAAAAGTCTTTGGGCAGCTTGGGGCTCTCTGCGCTTTCCATGCGGGCGCCTGCAAACCGTCCTTCTGTGATGGTGATCGTCACCATGCCCTCGGTCAAATCTTGGGGCAACAGGTCGACCCGTGCCAACACGCCGTCTTCTTGGTAGAGCGTGGCCACGGCTTCAGCCGCGCGTTGTATGTCGGGCAATGTTTTGACCGTGGGAACTTTGTCGAGCAGCAGTGCGCTGAGTGCGTCGTTGCTGTAGACCGTGTTTCCTTGGAAGCGAAATTGTTTGAATTGGAATTCGTCGCTGTTGTCTGCTGGCTTGGTTGCAGTTTCGCTGGCAGGTGCGGTGTCTGGCTTGGCTGTTGCAGCTGGAGGCGATGAAGTCTTGGCTGAAGGTGTGTCGCTTGCGGGTGGAGAGGCTTGCGTCGGCGTTGCGGGAGCGGCTGCAGGTGGAGTGGCCGGTTCTGTTGCCGCGCTGGGTGCCGGTGCAACTGGTGCAACAGGTGCTGGCTTGGGCGCAGGCTGTGGCAAGCGTGGAAACTGCACCCAGTCGTTGTTGCCAGCGTTTGCGGCAGCGGTTGGCGCAGGGCGAATCGCTGATCGGTTGTCGGTGCTGGATGCGTTGGGCGTTGTGACACCTGTTTTGGGCGCGGCAGGTGCGGGTTCGGGCGCGGAGATTGGTGCAGGTGCGGTGACTGGAGCAGGCACGGCTTTGCGCGGCAGCGCCGGAAAACGGATCCAATCGGCGTTGGGCAGCACGACACCAGAGGCATCTCGGTTGGCACCCAAATCGCCAGCCGATTGCGCTTGCGCTAGCGAGGCGAGCAGCATCCCAGCGGGCAGCAGTCGCCAAGCGGCACTGAAGCCCACATCAAAAACATTCAAAAGTAGTCTTTTTTCGGTGGAATGCATACATTCAGACGCATGACTCCCAAAAGGTCAAAACATCTGTGCATGGAATCGGCACGGCGGGAGGGAAATCAACTGCGTCAAGGAAATATTGACGCCGGAACCCCCGAGGATTGTTCTGCGATTACGTGGAAAACCAGGGGAAGCTACGCAGACCGTACCTCTCTTGCGGTGGTGTTGAGAGTGGGTGTCATGCCATTGCCAGCTAAATGGCAGCTAAAAAACGCACCCGCACAGATATGAAAGCGCAGATGGTCAGGCAACGATTCGAAAGTCCGTCGCCTTGGCGATGGGACGAACTTGTCTACGCTCACGCATCATCTCAACCAAGCCGTAATTCGACATGGTTTTCAACGTGCGAGAAAGATTGCCAGGCTTGCGGCCAGTGATGTCGGCCAACGAGGAAATGGACTGCGGCTTGGCCTCATGGATCACCTTGAGCAAGGCTCGGTTGTCGTCACTCAAGACCTCCGCCAGAGAGCGCATCGAAGTAAACCAAATTTTGGGGTCAGTCGCCTTGGGCTTGTAATCACCACGCGCAATCGCCAACAGGCGCGCGCGAATTTTTTCTTGAGACATGATGCCAATAACAATCGTTTTCATGATTTCCTGATCTCCTTTAGTACCTGGTCGACTTCATGAAAGAAGTCCGACAAAAGTTGGTGCGCGTCCTTGAAGACATAGGGAACGCCTTTGTCGCTGACATGACGATGCTTGTGGTCATAGGGCAATCGCATTCCTGCATATTTGTACTTCTTGGGAGGCTTTACCGCATGGGCATTGTCATAGCCAAGAATTCGTTTGCCGTAGGGCTCATGCAATGTCAGCGAATAACGAATCCCGTGCGGCCTGTCCACGGAAACAGAGACAACCCACGCCTCGATCTTTATCCAATAC
>JALRAA010000316.1 GCA_023262645.1 Burkholderiaceae bacterium | reverse complement strand
GATTTGGACAATAAAAACCATGACCATGGGGGCGCAACTTTGACCCATCCTGAGGGATTTCCCGCCGAGTACGAAATTGCCGCTGGGGGGCTCGATAAATATACTGGGCCGTGTCCTGAAAATTTCACAACGTTGGGCCACGAATACCAATTCAACGTATCAGCGATGAGCAGTGATCACAAGAACTTGGCGAGCGGATCTGCCAAAGCCACTTTCTCTGCAAAATTTGTCATCTTGCAAGGCGTCATAGGCAACCAATAACAGGCTCTCACATGAAACACACATCCATCACTTTGGTCACGGGTGGCGCCAGCGGTATCGGCGCGGCTTGCGTGAAGCATCTCATCCATATCGGCCATGCTGTGGTTGTCATGGACCTACCCTCCTCGGCTTCAAACTGCGACCCGCTGGCCAAAGGTTTTGTGGCGTGTGATGTCACCGATGAATCCGCATTGAAAGCCGCTTTGGTGCACATTGAAAACACCCACGGACCCGTGTCTTGTTTGGTCAACAGCGCAGGCATATTGCAACATCGTCTGCCCCCCGATCAGTTGTCCATGCAAGAGTGGGAACAAGTATTGAATGTCGATTTCCGAGGAACTTATTTGTGTTGCTCGATATTTGGACATGCGATGGTCCAGCGCAAGCATGGCGCCATCGTCAACCTCGCTTCGATTGCAGGCATGCGGTCCAATCCGCTCCACGCTTACGCACCGGCCAAAGCTGCTGTGATTTCGATGACCGCAGGTTTGGCGGCAGAGTGGGGACGAACCGGTGTTCGGGTCAATGCCGTGTCGCCCGGTTACACCCGCACGGAGGCATTACAAGCCGCCATTGACCGTGGTGACCGTGACCCGAAAGACCTGATGTCGCAAGCTGCCATGGGGCGACTGGTTGAGCCGCATGAAGTGGCCGTGGCCGTGGCTTTTTTACTCTCGCCTGAAGCCACTGCGATCACCGGTATCAATCTTCCAGTGGACGCGGGCTGGCTGGCTGGCTCTACCTGGCAAACCTACGGTGGCGTCCCACCTGCTCAGTGAAATGTTTGGTGGGTGACTTCTTGCACCAAGTCTTGAAATAAATCTTGGTACTCATTGCTCGACATGAAACTGTGGTCACCCAGCAGTTGTTCATTCATGTGCTGCAATGGCTTGGATAGCGCCGGATCCATCAGCCATTTTTGGTCGTAGGCGTATTTCATACATGCCCGAAATGTCACCAAACAGGATTGGATTTTTCGCGGTTGCAGGCCCTTGCCCTCAAGCACATAAATGAATTTTTCAAGTCTCTCAGGACGGATATCGTTGAGCAGTTGTGGGCCGAAAAAAGCCAGTAAAAGTTCACTCAAGTGCGCAATGCGGGTATTCAATATGGATTCGGACAAAAGCGGTTGGTGCGAAGCCAAATAGCGAAGTGCCAGTTCATTGAACGACATGGTTTTCGTGTGCAAGGCAGTTGGCAACGGTGTTGATTTTTTCGAGATTGCCTTGATACTGCTCTTGTTCATAAGCACCTCTGTGGGTTAGACAACGATCATCTCGCGCAGACTTTCAATTCTGCGCATGATGATTTCTATGTCTGCATTCTCAACACCCGAGTGCAACAAAATGTCTTTGAGCACATCAGCCACTTCATCAAAATGCATGCCGTGTATGTGGTACTTGGCATGCGCCGTGTACATGTCACGCCCAGTGTAAACCTCTGCCGGCTTGCCCATGACAAAGGCGATGTACTTCACCGTGTGTTCGGCTAACACCACCAAATCGATACCCTCGAAATAAGAAGCCAAGTGCGCACGCTGCATGATTTCTTTGTGAAAAGCACGAACGATTTTTGAAATCGTCGGAACACCGCCGTACTTGTCGAACAAAGTGACTGCGGGAGATGCAGGGGCTGACTCGGTGCTGGCTAAGCTCACAGTTGCTGTTTCTTCAGATGGTTGCGAGGTTTTCTTTTTGGGTCCAAAAGCAGAAGGGGTTGAAGCAAAAAAATCTCGCCCACCGCACTTCGCGCAACGCATGGGTTTGGGACTGTCATCTGCCAATCCACACTTGGTACACACCATCACCGTCATGTTGAAACAACCTGTTTACATTCATCAAAGACATTGAAACTGATCAAGCTTAAAGTTTATTGATCCATGAGGCAAAACATTTTTGTATTCATTGAGCAAGTTGCTGAAGAAATGCCAGCGAATATAAATAAAAAGGGTTAGTTCCTTGTG
>JALRAA010000315.1 GCA_023262645.1 Burkholderiaceae bacterium | reverse complement strand
GGTCTTTTTGCTCGACGCCTATGCGCAAGATCCTATGGGCGGCGGCGAGGCACTCAAGCAAGAGGCTACTGCGCGTTTGTGCGCAGACATGGCACGAATTCCAGGCGCTGCCAGTTTCATTGCTTGGTTAGACGGCCAACCCATTGGCCTGATCAATTGCTTTGAAGGCTACTCCACCTTCAAAGCCAAGCCCTTGCTCAACGTGCACGACATTGCCGTCTTGGACGGTCACCGTGGCCAGGGTGTTGGCCAAGCGCTGCTTCAAGCCGCCGAAGCCCATGCCCTTTCGCGAGGCTGCTGCAAGCTCACCCTGGAGGTTTTAAGTGGCAACGCACCAGCCATGCAAAGCTACAAACGCTTTGGCTTTGAACAATACGAACTCGATCCAGCTGCCGGACAAGCGCAATTCATGCAAAAGTGGCTGTAAAGTCACGGGTGCATGAATCCCTCACCCACGACAAAACCGTTTAGCGTCTTAAGCGTCATCCCGCCGATGACGCAACTCAACACGCCTTATCCCTCAACGGCTTATTTGACGGGGTTTTTGCGCAGCCAAGGCGTGACTGCGCACCAAGTCGATTTGGCACTGGCGCTGGTGCTGCAACTGCTGACACCTGCTTGTTTGTCCCACGTCAAAACATGGGCGCTGGCCCTGCCTGAAGCCACCCGTTCTGCCAGCGTGAATGCGTTCTTGGACCATTTCCCGCGCTACGAACAAACGGTTCTGCCCACGCTTGCGTTTTTGCAAGGCCGCGATGCCACCTTGTGCCACCGCATTGCAGGCCGCGGTTTTTTGCCAGAAGGCCCAAGGTTTGCTTCGCTGGATGCTTTCGACGACGACAGCGGCGATCCACTGGGCTGGGCGTTTGGCGCGCTCGGACAACAAGACAGAGCCCGCCATTTAGCCACGCTTTATTTGAATGACATCGCCGATGTGTTGCGCGACGCGGTGGACCCTCGGTTTGAATTTGTGCGCTATGGCGAGTCTTTGGCCAGCAGCCAATCCCGCTTCGATGCGCTTGCCGAGGCGCTGGCTGCGCCGCGCAATTTGATAGACAAGATATTGCATGAACTGACGCTGCAAGCCATGCAACAACACCAACCCGATTTGGTGTTGTTGTCGGTGCCTTTTCCGGGGGCGGTGTATGCCGCCTTGCGTATCGGGCAAAGCATCAAACAACACTTTCCGAATGTCACCGTGTGCTTGGGGGGTGGTTATGTCAACACCGAACTGCGGTCATTGCGTGAGCCGCGATTGTTTGATTTTGTCGATGTGGTGACCTTGGATGCAGGCGAGCGACCCGTGCTGTCTTTGATCGAACATTTGCAAGGCACGCGCTCGCAACAGCGACTGGTGCGCAGCTATGTGCGCGCTGAGGGCGCCGTGAAATATATCCAGTGGGTCGAACCGGATGTGCCTTTCGATGATGTTGGAACGCCCACCTGGGATGGCTTGCCGTTGCACGACTATTTGTCGCTGCTGGATATGCTCAACCCCATGCACCGTTTATGGAGCGACGGACGCTGGAACAAGCTGACCGTGGCACACGGCTGCTATTGGAAAAAATGCAGTTTTTGCGATGTGTTGTTGGACTACATCTCCCGCTACGACGCCGCCTCTGCACACACGCTGGTTGACCGCATTGAGCGGGTCATCGAAGAAACCGGACAAACCGGTTTTCATTTTGTCGACGAAGCCGCACCGCCCAAAGCCCTCAAAGCCATGGCCGAAGAAATATTGCGCCGCCAGCTGCAACTCACTTGGTGGGGCAATATTCGCTTCGAGAAAACCTTCACGCCTGACCTCTGCGAATTGCTGGCGCAAAGCGGTTGTATTGCCATGTCGGGCGGCCTAGAGGTGGCTTCTGATCGGCTACTTGCCCTGATGCAAAAAGGGGTGACCGTGGCGCAAGTGGCCAGAGTGACCCAGGGGTTTGCCAATGCCGGCGTATTGGTGCATGCGTATTTGATGTACGGCTTTCCCACGCAAACTGTGCAAGACACGGTAGACGCCTTGGAATATGTGCGGCAATTGTTTGAAAACGGCTGCATACACAGTGGGTTTTTTCACCGCTTTGCTTGCACGGTGCATTCACCCGTGGGAATGGATCCTGCGGCCTACGGCGTGCAGTTATTGCCTTTGCCTGACGGAGGATTCGCGCAAAACGATGTCGGCTTTATCGATCCCACCGGAACCGACCACGATACTTTAGGACGTGGTTTGA
>JALRAA010000314.1 GCA_023262645.1 Burkholderiaceae bacterium | reverse complement strand
GTAAGGGGCCAACAGTTTTTCCAACAAAGCATGGCCAAACAGGTGTAATTGGCATGCAGACCACAGGTCTCGGTGTGTGACAAACAACGCATGCCATTGCTTGTTGAGCAACGCCTGCCAGATGGGTGGCGGCGCCCACAACAAGGCCACGTTTTCATCAAAAACAGTCAATGCATCCCGCAAACGCCCACGCTCGGCATTCACCCCGTGGCGTGCGATTTCCTGCGCTTGCAAACGGTTGATTTGCGCCTTGGTTTCGGGGAAACGCAACCAGCACAAACCGTTGAAAAAATCGTGCGCGTTGTTGCGGGTGGGTATGCGCTGTTGCTCAAAAATAAACGCTTCATACGCCACACCCTCGGGCAAAACCTGTTGCGCCACAAACTGTTTGGCCGCCTGCGGGCCGAGCGCGCTGTTCAACGCTTCGTGTAGCGGGTGATGTGAATGCTGCCAAGCTTGGCTGACTGGCTTGGCGTAGCTTGCCCATGGGGCATACCAAGGCTGTTGCCAATCGATAGGCAACACCGGGTTCAGTTCGATTGCAATTGCCACGCCAAGGTTTCGCCACCGCACAGCGGCTTGATACTCGCCTCACCCAACGGCAAAGACTCTGGCAATGTCCATGATTGGCGCTTTAACACCACGCGCTCGGTATTGCGGGGCAGACCGTAAAAATCGGGGCCATGGAAGCTGGCAAAGCCCTCGAGCTTGTCCAATGCATTCACACTGTCAAATGCCTGCGCATACAACTCCAGCGCCGACAAGGCGGTGTAGCAACCGGCACAACCACTGGCATGCTCTTTCAAATGCGTGGCATGTGGCGCACTGTCGGTGCCCAAGAAAAATCGATTGCTGCCAGACGCCGCTGCTTGCAACAAGGCTTGGCGATGTATTTCTCGCTTAAGCACAGGCAAGCAGTAATAGTGCGGCCGCACCCCACCCAAAAACAATGCATTGCGGTTGAACAGCAAATGGTGTGCCGTGATGGTGGCGGCAGTGTGAGCGCCGGCCTGTGCCACGTATTGCGCGGCTTCACGGGTGGTGATGTGTTCAAAGACGATGTTGAGTTGCGGAAAGTCGCGGCGCAACGGCACGAGGTGCTTGTCGATGAACACCGCTTCGCGGTCAAACAAATCGATGTCGCGGCTGGTGACTTCGCCGTGCACCAACAAAAGCATGCCCAATGCTTGCATTGCTTCCAATGCTTTGAAAGTGTGCTTGATGGCTGTCACGCCCGCATGGCTGTTGGTGGTGGCACCGGCAGGATACAACTTCACCGCCACCACACCACTGTCATGTGCACGGTGGATTTCATCGGCAGGCGTGTGGTCGGTCAGGTAAAGCGTCATCAAGGGTTGGAACAGGCTACCTGCGGGCAAAGCCGCTTGTATGCGTTGCTTGTACGCCAGTGCCTGCGCGGTGGTGGTGACCGGCGGCTTCAAATTGGGCATGACCACGGCGCGGGCAAATTGCGCGGCGGTATGCGGCACCACTGCAGCCAATGCATCGCCATCGCGCAAATGCACATGCCAATCATCGGGGCGAATCAGAGAGAGTGTTTCTGCCATAAGGCGCTTTCGTCATGACCGCTATCGCGGGGTGTTTTTATCAGCGGCTATTGTCTGACATCAGTCTGGCCGCTTTTGTATGTGGCGCTCAGTCGTTGAACCGGTAACTCAAACCCAAACCCACAAAGTTGGTACCGTTGTTGGGCGTCTTGATATCGAGATTACTGATGTGTCTGTACGTCAACGACAAACGCACACGCTTTTTCAAATCAGAAATACCCACGCCCATTTCATCAGTGAATTGGAACAAGGTGGATTTTCTTTGGTGCCCAATCGAGTTGCGTGAAATCAAGTCTGGCCCCAAGCCAAAACTGGCATCTACAAACACCGGGCCAATGGCTTTGCCAAATTGACCGATGGGCACGAAGCCCAACTCATACAACGATGAGCCATAGGTACCCGAACTGGTGTTCCACATGGACACAAAACCTGTGGGCAACACCGAAAACTCAATGCCCCATGGCAAGACGTCGCTGGTGTCCATGTCGCAGCGCATGAAACCTGCACGCAAAGAGTTGCTGTAGAGCTTGTTGTCTTTTCCGGCTTGGTAACCGAAGTCCCATTGCGTTTCGCAGGCTTTTAAATGCTGAAGGTTGGAGATGGCAAAAGTGTTGGTCAGCAAGCCCGCCAAGATGACCGTGTTCTTGCGTTGGGTGTTGTCCATGG
>JALRAA010000313.1:261-2236 GCA_023262645.1 Burkholderiaceae bacterium | reverse complement strand
CCAAGTGGTCTGCCGTCATCAATTGCACGGTCGAGCGCGACAAGATTCGTGCGCCATCCAATTGGCCGCCGTTCAACATCGCCTGACAAAAACGCAAATAGTCTGGCGCGGTGCTCACGCCGCCAGCACCGCCGGAGTCGTTGCCCGGGGGTTGGCTCACGTCGATCAACTTGTTGGGCAAGTGGGTCAACGGGTCGACTGCAAAAGCGTGTGCCAACCGCGCCGCCTTGGCTGCTGGCACATCAAACCCAGTGTCGTTCATTTTGAGCGGTTTGAACAAACGCTGTTGCATGAAATCGTTCAAGCGTTGACCGGTGACTGCTTCGATCACGCGGCCTTGCACATCCACGGACAGGCTGTATTCCCACACTGTGCCGGGTTGTTGTGCCAACGGCGCTTTGCCAAGTCGCTCGGCCATTTCCGCGCCGCTGAGGTTGCGGGCATCAAAGTCACGCGCGGTGCTGTAGACGCCCGCGTCGGTGTAGGCTTGTTTGACCAAGGTGTTCTTGGTCAACTCGCCATAGGCCAAGCCTGAGGTGTGGCGCAGCAAATCTTGCAGTGTGGGTTCTTTGAGCGCAGGCACCAGTTTGAAACTCACGCCGTTGTAGAGCGGGTCGTGGGTGGCGACACTCACCATGGGGTTTTTGAACGACGGCAGGTATTTGGACACCGGGTCGGTGAGCTGTACTTTTCCGTCTTCGACCAGCATCATCAATGCCACCGACACCATGGGTTTGGTCATGGAATAAATGCGAAACAACGCATCGGTGCTGGCCGGTGTCGCGCTGTCGTTGTGCAAACTGCCAAAGGCTTTGCTGTAGACCAATTGGCCTTTGCGCGCCACCATCACCACCGCGCCGGGCAAACGCTGGCTGTCGATCTCGGCTTGCATGGCTTGGCTGATTTTTTCCAAACGCGGCGAGGACATGCCCACCGACTCGGGGCTGGCCACCGGCAAAGCTTGTGACCAAGACAGGCTGCTGTGCAGCAACACCACGCCAGCAAGCCATGACACATGGCGCAAACGTGGAGTGACATGGGCGCGTGCGTTGGCCGTGCGAGAAGAAGCGGTAAGGGTGGGGCGGGTGGTGCTCATCGTGGGGAATCTCCTGCAACATGAAAACGGCTGGCCATCCAAACCAGCCACAGCACCGGCACGCCCAGCAAGGCCGTACCCGTGAAAAACCAAGCGTAACCGGCAGCGTCAACGGCCAACCCAGAAAACCCGGCCAAAAACTTAGGCGCGAGCAACATCAATGAACTGAACAAGGCGTATTGTGTGGCCGAGTACTGCACATTGGTCAAAGAGGACAAATAAGCAATGAACGCGGCAGACGCAATGCCGCTGCCCAAGTTGTCCGCCGACACCACCGCAATCAACATATACACATCGTGGCCGTGCAACGCCAACCCGGCAAACAGCAAATTGGTGGCGGCGCTCAACACCGCGCCGATCATCAGCACCTTCATCACGCCCCAGCGCAACACCATGGCACCACCGATAAACGCACCCACCAGCGTCATCACCACGCCATACAACTTGGTCACCATCGCCACTTCTTCTTTGGTGTAGCCCATGTCCACATAAAACGGATTGGCCATGATGCCCATGACAATGTCGCTGATGCGGTAGGTGCCAATCAGTGCCAACAACAACACCGCATGCCAACGGTAGCGGCGAATGAACTCAGCGAACGGATCGACCACCGCCACGCTCAGCCATTCGCGCAAGTTGTGCGCGGGCGGCAAGGCCACATGCGCAGGCTCTTTGGAAAACAACACGGTCACCATGCCAACCGCCATCGACACGGCCATCGCCACATACGCCACAGCCCATGCATGGTCTTGGTAAGTGCCGGCTGGAAGACCGACGGTTTCGGCTTTGGCGGCGATCCAAAACACGCCAGCGCCCGCCCAAATCATGGCCAGTCGATAACCGGTTTGGTAGCTCGCGGCCAGCACCGCTTGCAAACGC
>JALRAA010000313.1:0-251 GCA_023262645.1 Burkholderiaceae bacterium | reverse complement strand
TCCAGCGCAATGTCTTGCGTGGCCGAGCCGAATGCGGTCAACAAGGCAAACCCCACCAAGGGCGCCAACGACTGCTGTGGGTTGCTCATGGCCATGCCGAGCAACCCCGCAATCACGCAGCTTTGCGCCAGCAACAACCAACTGCGCCGCCGACCCAGCCAGGCCCCCAACAGGGGAATGGGCAATCGGTCCACCAATGGCGCCCAAGCCCATTTGAAGCCGTAGGCCAACCCCACCCAACTCAAAAAACC
>JALRAA010000312.1 GCA_023262645.1 Burkholderiaceae bacterium | reverse complement strand
GGCTTGCACGCGATCGGCAGCGCACCACACACACGCGAGATAAAAATCACACTGATTTCTGATCCGGAAATCTATGAAAACACATTGAAAAATCTATGAAATGTAGTATGGGACCAGTATACTACAAATTTCTTAAAGTAAAGCGCCAATAAAAGCGCTTAAGTAATTGAAAGTAAAGGGAAATTTTTGGTGCGTGGTGAGGGTTTCGAACCCCCGACCCCCGCCGTGTGAAGGCGATGCTCTACCACTGAGCTAACCACGCAAATACAAAAACATAAATCGATATTTTGACACAAATACGTGCTGATCCATCGTAAATATCGCCAAATCTAAGCCTCTAAAACTTAAGCAGAGGATGACTGACGCCAAAGCGTTTTACCGCCACTGGCTTTGTCAATCTCATCCAACAATTTCTCATGGTCTGCCATTTCTTCAGCGGTTGCCCGAATAACGGGCAGTTTAAAAGCGCTGTAATCCATGCGCACAGCGCTTGAACCATCGTGACTGGTTTCGTCTCCATCTATCAACAGCGCATCTTGGCCACGGGTCAAATGGATGTACACATCAGCCAATAATTCTGCATCCAACAAGCCGCCGTGAAATTTACGTGCTGCATTGCTGACTCCCAATCTTTCGCACAATGCATCCAACGAATTGCGTTTGCCAGGGTACAACTCTTTGGCCATTGCCAAGGTGTCCAACACATTTTTCACATGCTGTTTGAATGCTGGTTGATCTATGCGCGACAACTCTGCATTCAAAAATCCAACATCAAATGGCGCGTTATGGATGATGATTTCAGCATCTTTGACAAAGGCCAGAAACTCTTGGGCAACATGTTCAAAGAGCGGTTTGTCTTGCAAAAATTCATTGCTGATGCCGTGTACTTTGATGGCGTCTTCATGGATATCACGCTGCGGATTGAGGTAACAATGAAATGTGTTGCCAGTCAATTTTCGGTGCAGCAATTCCACACAACCGATTTCAATGATTCGGTCACCGGCCTCGGGTGACAAGCCAGTGGTTTCAGTGTCCAACACAATTTGGCGCATGGTGTCAGTGGTTTTCTTTGGCGTGGTTGATGGTGTAGCGTGGGATTTCAATCACCAAATCCTGCTTGGCCACCAAGGCTTGACAACCCAATCGAGAGTGGGGTTCTAGGCCCCAGGCTTTGTCGAGCAAATCTTCTTCCTCTTCTTGCGCCTCGTTCAGACTGGCAAAGCCTTCGCGAACGATCACATGGCAAGTCGTGCAAGCGCAACTCATGTCACAAGCATGTTCAATTTGTATGCCGTTGTCTAGCAAAGCTTCACAAATGCTGTTGCCAGGCAAGGTTTGAATCACTGCACCTTGTGGGCACAGCTCAACATGCGGCAGAATTTTGAGGGTGGTCATCACATGGCTCCAATATGTTTACCGGACAAGGCTTTGCGAATACCGTCGTTCATTCGCGCAGCTGCAAAAGCCTCTGTCCCTTTGGCCAGCGCTTGCGTGGCCGCTTCAATCAAAGAAGGTGTATCCAATCGTTTGGCTGCCAACACTTCTGCCATCAAATGCCGTATCTCTGCAGCTTGCTCTGCAGTCAGCAATGACTCATCGGCATTCAACGCGCTTTGCGTGGCCAACCACATGCGATCTGCCTCCAGCCTGGCCTCGGCCAACGCTCGGGCATTTTTGTCGTACTCGGCCGTGTGAAAACTGTCTTGCAACATGGCTGCAATTTGGTCATCTGACAAGCCGTAACTCGGCTTGACATCAATATGTGCCTGAACACCGCTGTGGGTTTCAACCGCGTCCACGCTGAGCAGCCCATCTGCATCGACAGTGAACGTCACGCGAATGCGGGCAGCACCAGCCGCCATCGGTGGAATACCTCGCAACTCAAACCGCGCAAGGCTGCGACAGTCAGTCACCAAATCTCGCTCACCCTGCACCACATGCAATGCCAAAGCGGTTTGCCCATCTTGGTAAGTGGTGAAGTCTTGCGCCATGGCTGTGGGAATCGTTTGATTGCGCGGCACGATGCGTTCGACCAATCCACCCATGGTTTCAATGCCCAACGACAAAGGAATGACATCAAGCAAGAGCAGTTCACCGTCAGGGTTATTGCCACTCAATTGGTTGGCTTGTATGGCAGCTCCCAACGCCACCACTTCATCCGGGTTCAAATTGTTCAACGGCTGGCACTGCAACAGTTCACCAACGGCTGCCTGTACATGTGGCATGCGGGTAGAGCCACCGACC
>JALRAA010000311.1 GCA_023262645.1 Burkholderiaceae bacterium | reverse complement strand
ACCAAGTGCTGGCGTCAGCCAACAACAGCCCGCATTGGGCGGCATGGACCGTACCCAAGGAATATGCACAGCAACTGCCGTTGTGGGTGAGCTTGCAGTCACCCACGCAAGACCATGCAGAGCTTTGGTTGCGGTTCAATGGCGGGGCTTGGCAGCGACAAGCGGCATTGCATGAAACAACAAACCTGGGCTGGGGCAGTGGGCAACTGTTTTTCACATGGCCGCTGTATGACACCACCTACCGACAGGTGGATGTGTTGGTTCGCACACATGGATTGAATCGCGTGCAATTTCCAATAGCGATGCAAAAACCTCAAGTATTTATGCAGCAGCACTTGAAACTGTGTTTGTTGATGGGCAGTATTTTGGCGGTTCCATTGTTGGTGGTTATCTACAGTTTGACATTCCTGCCTGTCCTGAAATCCAACACATTGCTGCTCTTCAATGCACTGGCAGTGTTGGAGTTGATCGCAGGATTTTGGATCAGTGGCCTCATGCATTTGTTGTGGCCCAGTTTGGATCGTCAATATGTGTCATGGGTGGGCGTCACAGCTTACGGCTTGCTTCTTGGGGTCAGTATTTACCACGCGCAATCGTTCATGAAAACAGCGACCCACCATCAGCGACTGCATGACGGTTTGAGCAAGTTGGTCAATGCATGGTGGATCGTTTTCCTCATGTGCTGTTGGGTTTGGCCCAAACAGATTCGGTTTGTATTGCTTTTAGGCGGCAGTGCGCATGCTGTTGTGATGTTGTTGATCAGCGCTTGGTTTTATCAGCGTCAACCCAGTCTCAAAAGAGGTGTGTTTTGTGCAGTCTGGGTGGTGTACCTGCTTGGCATGCTGGTGTATTGGTTGTTCAGGTATTTGGAATGGCCGTTGTTCATCACACTGGGTACGCATTTTGTACAAGGCGCCTTGGTGGCTACCTTGTTGGGCTGGAGTGCGTGCATACAAGTATTGAAAGAACGCGATACGTTGCGCCGCGATATGCAACTGGCCCGCGACCGCAGCCGTTGGTTTGCAGCAGCACACCACGATTTGTGGCAACCCATTCAAAGTATGTTGCTGTATGCGCGGGCTTTGGTCTTGGCGCCAGATCAACAACGCCCAAGATTGCTGTGGGGCATGCAACTGGCCAGCCGTTCGGTAGATGATTTCATGGGCCATTTGCGGTTTTGGGCAGAGGGTGAGGATGACGCGCGGTCAGTGCAAACATCAACAACTTGTTTGCACATCCATGAATTGTTGGGCCCGTTGGTCGATGAAATGCGTTTGCTGGCAGAGCAAAAACATATTTATTTGCGCTACCAAGCTTCGCGGTACCGCGTCAAAGTTGAAGTGCATCAGGTAGAGCGAATGGTGCGTAATTTACTCACCAATGCTTTGCGCTATACACAAGCCAGCGGCCGTGTGCTGATCGGCTGTCGACGACAAGCTGATGCCTTGTGGATTTGGTGCATGGACACTGGTGTTGGCATGTCTGAGGCTCAGTTGTCAGAGAGCTTTGACGCGTTCACCCAGTTTGACAAGGGCGCAGAACAACTTCGCACGCTCGGTTTGGGGCTGTACAGTTTTCAAAAAATGGCACAGCACTTGGGGTTGAAAACCCGCTGGCACAGCACCCCAGGCAAAGGCACCATGATCGGTTTTGCGGTGCCATTGGCGTGATGACGCTCAAACCTTCAACACAGGTTGTGATGATTGCAACCAAGCCTTGGCAGCACTTTGCAGATTCCGTGTTTCACCGGTTGCCATGAATTGCATCTGAGGTGTGTAAGCTGGCCCAGCCAGCAATTGCTTCTCTTGCAAGACTTGGGCCACACGCCTGGCAACTGGCTCGCCCGTGTCTACCAAATACACTTGGGGGCCGAGCAATGCTTGTATCAACGGCTTGGCAAATGGGTAATGGGTACAGCCCAATACCACCGTGTCGATTTGGTGTGCTGCCGTGCCAAATTCACCCATTGCACCCAAGTACTTGCGGCATAACGCGAGCACTGTGTTGTCGTCCGATTGCTGCCATTGTTGTTCAATGGCATCCGCCAATCCATCACATGATTGCAACACAAACTCGGCCTGGTCTTGCAAGCTGCGATGCAGTTCTTGGAATTTGGCGCTGCCCAATGTGCCGGCGGTGGCCATCACACCGATGCGATGGGTGCGACTTTGCAGCGCAGCAGGTTTGATGGCAGGCTCTACACCAAATATAGGCAATGCGGGAAACTCTTGGCGCAAGACATGGATG
>JALRAA010000310.1 GCA_023262645.1 Burkholderiaceae bacterium | reverse complement strand
AAGACCGCTGTTGAACTGAACATCCAACAATTACAAGCTGTCCAAACCACTCAACAAGCACAACTGCCCGATCTCGAAGCCCAATCCCAGACCGCGCGCCAAGCGTTGCAAAACCAAGCGCAGCAAGTCAACCAAGTGCAACAACAAATGAAGGTGTTGGCGGCAGAGCAATCGGGTTTGCAAGAGCAAACCCGCCAACTGCAACAGCGCTTAGACCGACTGCAAGCCGACCACCGCGCTTTGAATGCCCCAGACGAGCAACACTTGGCCCAATTGCAGCAACAACTCACGCAAGCCGAGCAACTGTCTGCGCAAACACAAGCGCAACTCGACAGCCTGGAGGCTTCGCTCGAAGGCATCGAATCCGCTCGCAAGGCCGCCCAACAAACCAGCAACGATGAAGCCGCCAAATTGGTCGAGTTGCAAGCGCGTCAACAAGCGCTCAAAGCGTTGCAAGAAAAATTGCGCAGCGATGAAAGACTCACCCCTTGGCTGAACAAACATGGGTTGCAAAGTTTGCAACCGTTGTGGAGCCGTGTGCATGTGACACCGGGTTGGGAGCAAGCCTTGGAGTCGGCTTTGCGAGAGCGGCTGGCTGCGCTTGAAGTCTCCAAAATGGACTCGGTCAAAGCCTTTGCCAAAGACGCACCATCGGCCAAATTGAGTTTCTTTTCTCCTGCTGTTTCCGCGGTTGCGACCACTTCCACGCCGTTGCCCAAATTGTTTGACCAACTCAAACTCAATGATGCCAGCCTTCAGGCTTTGTTTGGCGATTGGTTGACCGGTTGCTTCACCGCCAGCAGTTTGGACGACGCATTGTCCTTGCGCAGCAAGCTGCAACCAGGCCAGCAAATCTTCACACCTGAAGGCCATGCGGTGGGTTTGCACAGCGTCAGTTTTTATGCCCAAGACACCGAGCAAGCTGGCTTGTTGGCACGTGCCCAAGAGATCGAAAATTTAGACAAACAAATTCGGGCGCAATCGCTGATGGCAGAGGAGGCGCGTACGCAACTCGTGCGTGCTGAATCTGCCGCCACGCAAACCTCGCAACAGCGAACCCAGATTCGACAAGACGCCACCCAAAACCAAGCCCGCGCACATGCCCTGAAAGTTGATTTTCTTCAAGCCCAGCAACTGGCTGAACAAATCAAAACACGCCAGGGTCAGTTGGCCGATGAAACCGTGGAACTGCAATCTCAACTCCAAGCATTGCATGAGCGTTCACAGGCGCAACAAACGCAGTTCGAAAGCTTGGATATGCAACTGGCGCAGACACAGGAGCGCTACGAAGGCCTGAACGATGCGGCCCAAGCCAGCGAACAGGCTTTGCAACAGGCGCGCGATCAACTGCGCGACACAGAACGCCAATCACAAGAAGCCCAATTTGGTTTGCGCACCCTGAACGCCAAGCTTGACGAGCTACAGCGCACCCGAGACACAGCCGCTCAACAACTCGAACAACTCGCGACAGAACTGCAAAAACAACAAGCCGAATTGGCCACGTTGTCAGACACGGCCGCTCAAGCAGGCTTGCAAGACGCTTTGGCGCTTAAATTGGAGCGCGAAAACCTGTTGGCATCCAAGCGTTCTTCGTATGACGATTTGACAGCACGCTTGCGCACCAGCAATGAAGACAGGCTTCGCATCGAACGCGAACTCGAACCGTTGCGCCAACGCATTGTTGACGCGCAACTCAAAGAACAAGCCGCCCGCATTGGCTTTGAACAATACGACCGGTTTTTGCAAGAAGCCGAGGCGGATACCGCTGCCATCGAAGCGTCTATCGCCGAAGAAAGCATCAAGCTGCACGGTTTACAAACAGAAATAGACAAGTTGCAAAAAGAGATTCAATCTTTGGGCGCTGTCAATTTGGCAGCCCTTGAAGAACTTGGAACAGCCAGCGAACGTAAACAATTTCTGGATGCGCAATCTGCCGACTTGAACGAAGCCATCACCACGCTGGAAGATGCGATTCGCAAAATCGATGGCGAAACCCGCGCTTTGCTGTCAGACACATTTGCCACAGTCAATCACCACTTTGGCATCATGTTCCCTGAGTTGTTTGGCGGTGGTACTGCCAAGCTTGTCATGACCGGCGATGAAATCCTGGACTCTGGCGTTCAAGTCATGGCGCAGCCGCCTGGTAAAAAGAACCAAACCATTTATTTGCTCTCAGGCGGTGAAAAAGCACTCACTGCAATTGCACTGGTGTTTGCCATTTTCCAACTCAATCCTGCGCCGTTTTGCT
>JALRAA010000030.1 GCA_023262645.1 Burkholderiaceae bacterium | reverse complement strand
AATACATCGACAATGGGGACCTTGATCTGCGGCTCCTCCTCGCGTGGCGCTGCATTCCAACCCCCGCCGGGTTACGAGTGATCCGCTTTCATCAGCAGTGTTTTCCCTCGGGGCAGATCGGTTGCGCAACTTGATGCGCTACCATCGGTTGCATGTCGTACAGCACTCAGCCGGATCAACCATTAGACGCCCTCATTGTGGGCGCTGGCTTGTCTGGCATGTACCAATTGCACACATTGCGCGACCAACTGGGTCTGCGTGTCAAAGTGTTAGAGGCGGCTGACGGCGTAGGGGGGACTTGGTACCACAACCGTTATCCCGGGGCACGGTGCGACTCTGAAAGCCATTCCTATATGTTTTATTTTTCTCAGGAATTGGTGCAGTCTTGGGAATGGTCAGAACGCTACCCGCAGCAGCCCGAAATTTTGCGCTACATGAACCATGTGGCTGATTTTCTTCAATTGAGACCAGACCTGGTGTTCAACACACGTGTGGTCGCCGCTGAATTTGACGAGCCCCACAACCTTTGGCGCATCACCACCGAATCTGGCCAAGTGTGGCAAGCCAAATACCTGATCACAGCGGTGGGTTGTCTCTCCAGTGCCAATGTGCCTGCCATCAAAGGCCTAGACAGTTTTCAAGGCCAGTGGGTTCACACCAGTGCGTGGCCGCATGAAGGGGTAGACATGCGTGGCAAGCGCGTGGGCGTGGTCGGCACCGGCTCCACGGGCATCCAAGCCATTCCTGTGATTGCAGAGCAAGCTGCCCATTTGACGGTGTTTCAACGCACAGCCAACTACAGCATTCCTGCCAGAAATGCCCCGTTGAGTGAAGACTTCAAGCGGCATGTCAAAGAAAACGCCGATGAGATTCGGGCGTTGATGCAGGAGACACCGAATGCGCACTGTTTTCGCATCGAGCCGCGCTCGGCTCTTGAAGTGACCGACGAAGAACGCCAAGCCATTTACCAAGCAGCGTGGGACAAGGGCGGTCTGCAATTTCGCGCTACTTTCAATGACTTGTTGCGCGACAAACAAGCCAACGACACAGCGGCCAAATTCATCAAGCACAAAATTCAGCAAGTGGTTCACGATCCCAAAGTTGCTGCATTGCTCTCAGACATTGACCATCCGTTTGCAGCCAAGCGGCCGCCGATCGACAGCCATTATTTTGAAACGTTCAACCGTGACAACGTACAACTGGTTGACATACGCAGCCATCCCATTGAATGCATAGACGTCGAAGGTATTCAAACCACGCAAGCGCACTATCCGTTAGACACGATCGTGTTTGCCACTGGGTTTGATGCCATGACGGGCAGTTTGCTGCGAATGAATATCAGCGGTCGCAGTGGACTGGCCCTCAAAGACGCTTGGCATGCAGGCCCGCGCACTTACCTGGGCTTGCAGGTGCCGGGCTTCCCCAATATGTTCACCATCACTGGGCCGGGCAGCCCGTCGGTGTTGTGCAACTTGCCGCCGCAAATTGAACAGCACGTCAATTGGATCACCGATTGCATCGCTTATTTGCAAACCCACGGCATCAGGCAGATGGAGGCCGATGCCGCTGCGAGTGATGACTGGGTTCAACAAGTCAATGAGGCTGCCCATGCAACGTTGTTGCCTCAGGTCAGACACAGTTGGTATTTGGGCGCGAATGTCCCTGGCAAGCCTCGCGTGTTCATGCCGTATGCAGGCGGGTTTGCACGTTATCGGGGAATTTGCGATGAAGTGGCAGCGCAGGGCTACCGTGGTTTCCATTTGATCGCTTGATTCAAACGGACAGGTAGCGTTGCTTGATTTGCGCGTCGGCGTTCAACGCCTCTGTGCTGCCGGTGAACACATCGCGTCCTTTGTCTATCACCACAGCGCGGTCTGCCAAGCCCAGACAAAAATGCAAATTTTGTTCGGCCAACACAATGCTGGTTCCGGTGGCTTTCAAAGCGTGGATCAAATCGCCAATTTTTTGCACCATGATCGGCGCCAAGCCTTCGCTGGGTTCGTCTAACAACAAAACACGCGGGTTGCCCATGAGTGCGCGGCCGACGGTCAACATTTGCTGCTCACCGCCTGAAAGCAAACCACCAAGCCGTTTGCGCAAGGGTTTGAGCAACGGCAGCATGTCGTAGACCCGCTCTATGGGCCAATCGTCTTCTCCGTCGGGACCGCGTTTATAAGCAATGTCCAAGTTGTCTTCCACACTCAGTTCAGAAAAAATTTGTCGGTCTTCTGGCACGTAAGCCAAACCCGCACGGGCAATCAAATGGGCAGGCATGTGTTTGATGGACCGGCCCTGCATGACGATGTCGCCGCCGCGTGAAGCAATCATGCCTGCAATGGCTTTCATGGTGGTACTTTTGCCCGCACCGTTGCGCCCCAGCAAGGCCAGCGTCTCGCCTTTTTGCACATGCAAATGCAGACCAAATAACACCTGGCTGGTGTCATACAGCACCTCGAGTTGGTGGACGCGCAATATGTCAGTCACCGGCATGCTCCACGGCTTTGCCCAAGTAAGCCTCGATGACTTTGGGGTGGTGGCGAATATCTTCTGCAGTGCCTTGCGCCAACAATTTGCCGTAAGACAACACATGAATGCGTTGCGCCACTCTGAACACCAATTCCATGTCGTGTTCAATCAGTACGATGGTCAAACCGCCTTGGCGCCACAACTGCTGTACCGTGTCCATCATTTGCGTGCGTTCGTCGGGCCCCATGCCTGCGACGGGTTCATCCAACAGCAATACCTTGGGTCGCATCACCAGTGCCAAAGCCATGTCGAGCAATTTTTGGTCGCCATGCGACAAATTGCCACTGACCGTGTCGGCTTTGTGTGAAAGACCCAGTTGTGCCATGACCTCATGAGCGCGGTCTCTGGTGGCCATCAGGGGGAAGTTGCCGTGCATCTGGGATGCACGTCCCAGAGCCGATTGCAAGGCAGCGCGAAGGCTTTCTTCCACCGTCAGGCTTTTGAATAACTTGGCGACTTGAAATGCTCGTCCAATCCCTTTGTGAACGATGGCATTGCGCGACAACCCCACGACGTTTTCGCCCGCCAGCAAAATCTTGCCGCTGTCAGGTTGCAAGCCACCAGAGATCAGGTTGAAGAAGGTGGTTTTGCCTGCGCCATTGGGCCCAATCACGGCGCTGAGTGAACCGGGCGCAAAGTCCATGGACAAATCTTCAATGGCATGCACACCGCCAAACGATTTGTGGAGGTTTTCAATGCGCAGCATCAGCTCGTCTCCTTGGCTGAAGTTGCTTCGTGCGAGGGCCGACGCAAAACTCTGAAAATATCGGTGACACCCCGTTGAAAACCCAAGGTGAACAACAAAACAACCACACCCAATGCCAGGCCGTGGTAAGGGGTGAAGCGGGTCACCGTGTCATTGAACAGCTGCAACAAACCCGCACCTACCAATGGACCGATGAACACATGTGTGCCGCCCATCATGATCATAAAAACTGCTTCGCCTGACATCGTCCAATAACTGAAGTCGGGAAATGCGCCCGACACAAACAGCGACATGACCACGCCACCGAGTCCTGCAAACACACCTGCCAGCACAAACGCGTACAAGCGCACTCGCCACACATTGATGCCCAAATAAGCGGCGCGGTCTTCGTTGTCCCGCAGCATACGAAGGGTGTAGCCAAAAGGCGATTGCATCAGCAACCGCATGGCCAACAATCCGCCGACCGCCATCACACAACAAAAAACATACATGTGTTGGCTCTGCGCCAAATCGATGCCCCAAAAAACCGGTCGGGGAATACCTCCGGTCAAACCTTGGTCGCCGCCGGTCATGCTGGTCCACGTGATGATGATGCTGTGCAGCAGCATTTGAAATGCCAGCGTCAAAAAAGAAAAATAAATGCCTTTGAGACGAACGCAAATGGCACCGATCACCGCAGCCAGCACAGCGCATGCCACCACCGCAGTGAGCAATGCAACAGGCACCGAGACCGAGGCTTTTTGCAGCATCAGCGCAAATACATAGGCACCGCTGCCAAAAAACATCGCGTGTCCGAAAGACACCATACCGCCATATCCCACCAGCATGTTCAACGAGGTGGCCAGCAAACCCATGGCACACAAGCGAATGATGAAATCGATGACCACCCGAGAAGGTGAAGCGAGCGGCAAAGCCAATAACAGCAGCAAAGCCAATGCCGCCCACAGGCTGTCTTTTTGCCAATGGCGCAACACACTCACGATTGCGCCTTGCCCATGATGCCGCTGGGTTTGAACACCAGAATCAGCACCATCGATAAAAACATCAGACCTTCCACAAACAAGGGAAAACCGATTGAGCCAAAAGAGCGGATCAATCCAATCAGCAATGCTCCCAACAACGCACCGCTGACCGAGCCCATACCGCCAATGACCGTCACGATGAAAGATTCAATCAGGATGGAGAACCCCATGCCAGGCGACATGGAACGCACCGGCGCTGCCAAGCCGCCCGCCAAACCCGCTAGCAAACCGCCAAAGCTGAACACCAAGGCGTAAATGAGGCGGGTGTTGAGACCCAAAGCAGAGGTCATGGCTGGGTTTTGTGCTGCAGCGCGAATGATTTTTCCCATGCGGGTTCGGGTCAAAGTGAACCACAAAAGCAATGCAATCAAGCCAGCTGCGAGCATCAGGTACACATAGAATACCGGCACCACACCACCGCCTATGAACAACGGCGGCATTTGAAAAGACTTGGGCATGCCCATCGATTGAAATTCAGCGCCCCAGACAATCTTGACCACGTCGTCCAAGATCAGAATGAATGCATAGCAGACCAGGAGTTGTAAAAGCACATCCGATTGGTAGACACGGCGCATGAACAACCGTTCAAACACCCATGCGAATGCACCAACTCCCACACCCGCTGCAAGTGCTGCCAGCGCATAACTGTCTGTCACGCGGTAAGCGGTGAGTGCCACATAAGCACCCAACATATAAAACGAACCGTGTGCAAAGTTGATCACGCCCAGGACGCCAAATATGAGCGTAAGCCCCGCAGCCACCAAAAACAACAACGCGCCGATGATCAGCCCCGTGCTGCTTTGGGTCACGATGCACGACACCGACCCTAAGCATTCAAGCAGCGCGGTGAGTTCCATCCGTTATCTTTGAAAAAGTTCAGGCAAAGGATTTGCGTTTTTTCCATTGCAATTCCAACTCGGCAATCTGCTTCCAGTTGCCAGGGCTGGGCTTGGCCATGAACGGCTCTTTGGGTTCCAGAGCACCCCAGCCCACGGCGTAGTCCACCACCGTGTTGTCTTCCGCGCGCATGGTCAGTTTGCCGTTGCTGCCAAAGGGCGAATCGATGCTCAACCCACGCAAGGCGTCTGCCACTTTTTTCCCGTCGGCGCTGTTGGCTTTTTTCATGGCCGTGGTCAAAAACTGCACAGCAGCTGCGTTTTGCCATGCCCAGTTCAAAGGCAAATCTTTGAAACGCGCTTGGTAGGCGTTGCACCAATTGGTGTTGGCAGGCGTGTTGGGAAAACTTTTGAGATAGCGATTGCCTGAATGCAAACCATTGGGAACACTTTTCACAGCGGTGAGCACCGCATAGTCGGCCATGTTCACAGCGAAAAATTCACGTTCATTGAACAAACCGTAAATACTGGCTTGGTCGATGAACGACGTCAGGTCGCCGCCCCACAATGCAGAGTAAATGGCTTGCGGCTTGCCTTGCAACAAGCGGGTGACAGATTCAGTGTAGTCGGCCTGAAACAATTTGGGCCAGACATCCCCAATGACCTCTACCGAGGGGTTGAAGAATTTCAGGTATTCGATGAATTCACTGGTGGTGTCTCGACCATAGGCATAGTCGGGTGACACGGTCATCCAGCGTTTGAGGTTTTTGGCTTTTGCGACTTGCGCGGCGTAAGCGCCACCCACAATGGCGTCATGCACACCTTGTCTGGCACACCTGAAGCCCAAGGGCGTGCGAACTTTGGGGTCCGCGCTGAGTGAGGATGTTTCTGACACACTGTGCATCACCAACACGCCAAGGTCTCGCGCGACTTCATGCACTGCAAATGCGCCTGACGAGGCTTCGGCATCTAACAAAATTTCACAGTTTTCTGAAGTGACCAATTCGCGAGCGACACGAGCGGCTTCTTGCGGTTGGCCTTTGGAGTCGCGGATGACCAATTCAATTTTTCGGCCGTTCAGTCCGCCGGCGGCGTTGAACTTGTCCACTTCCAAGGTAGCAGCGTTGCTGGAGGCTTGGCCCAGCATGGCAACGCGCCCCGACAAAATGGTGGGCATACCGATGCGTATCGGTTTGTTTTGCGCACGGGACACAAAAGGGGCGGCCAATCCGGCACTGGCGACAGCGCCGAGTTTGAGCAGGGTTCTGCGATCAGCAAAGGTTTGTTTTGACATGTCAGATCTCAATGTTGGAGCAAACAAAATTCAAGCGCACAAAGGCGAACAGTGGTCAGTCTATGACAAAAAAAGACCGCTGGCTCTAGGGGGTTTCATAGGGTGAGCGGCCGCAACGTTGGGCTTTGAAAGTTGCCCAACAAGGGGATCAGTGGGCGAAATCTGTCAGCAATTCGCCTGCCAATTCAGCGCCTTCGCACATGCCATGCTGGTCGGCGACCAAATGGCCGTTGACCCAAACCGCATGCACACCATTGGCATGGGTATTGAGTCGTGGTGCGCCTCCTGGCAGGTCAAACACACGGTGCTTCGGTCCTCGCCCCACCGTTTGGGGATCGAACAACAACAAATCGGCCGCATGGTTTTCGCGAATCCATCCCCGGTCTTTCAAACCCAAAACACGCGCGGGTTGCGCGGTGAGTTTGTGCACGGCTTGCGACAAAGTCATGACGCCCAGATCACGCGCCCAGTGACCCATCAAATGCAAGCCAAACCCTGCATCATTGAAAAACGTCAGGTGCGCGCCGGCGTCGCTGAGCGACACCAAGCTGTGCGGGTGTGTCAGCAACTTGCCCACCGCCTCGGTGTCACTGTTGAGCAATTGCGCCGTGAACACGGTTTGTAAATCTTCTGCCAACGCGAGATCAAGCGCGAAATCCAGAGGTTCCACACCGTGTTGAGCAGCCAGTTCAGCCACACTGCGTTGTTCATACGCGAGGTGTGCAGGCAGAAAAGTTTGCACCACATGCACTTTGTCCCATTCGTTGTTGAACAAACGAAAAGTGGTCGGCTGAAGCAATTCTTGTTTGACCGATTGGCGAAACGCGGAATCACGCAAACAGTTTTTCAGCGCCTCGTGCGCCAACCCCATGGCGGGTCTCCAGCTGGCCAGTCCTTCGACAGGATAGGCGGAGGCGAAGGTGAAATCCATGGTCAATGGACAGCAGGAGACTTGCCCAATCAAAGGAATTTGTTTCGCATTGGCATCGCTGATGGCTTGCAAATCGTTGAACACGGCTTGCGGATTGGTGCTGTTGTGCAAGAGCGCGGCCACCATGACCGGTCGGCCGCTGGTTTGCGACAGCGATTGCAAGAATGCCATGGGCATTTGCCCGCCTTTGGTGACCATGTATACGCCACCGCCTTGACTGCCCATGGCCAGCGTCAGTTCCATCATTTCTTCGTCGCTGGCCAAGCGCGATGGCATGGGCAGGCCACCTTCGCCGTTGTGCGCCGGACTGGTGCTGGTGGCAAAACCCACAGCACCCGCGGCCATGGCTTCACGCACGATATCTGCCATGGCCTCGATTTCCTGTTTGGTGGCGGCGCGTTTGTTGGCTTGGTCACCCATGACCCAAGTGCGTACCGATGAATGGCCAATGTATGCCGCCACGTTGATCACGCAGCCTTTGCGTTTGAGCATGGCCAGATACTCGGGAAAAGTTTCAAACCCCCAATCAATGCCTTGTTGCAACACATCCAATGACATGCCTTCAACTTGGGTCAAATTGCGCATGGTCAATTCGCGGTCCTTGGGGCGACAGGGCGCAATGGTGAAACCGCAGTTGCCAATCACAGCCGTGGTCACACCCATGGCCGGGGAAGGTCGAACATAAGCGTCCCACGTGATTTGTGCATCAAAGTGCGTGTGTGAATCGATGATGCCGGGCATCAATGCCAAGCCAGTGGCATCTATCTCACGGGTGGCCGTGCATGCAAGGTCATGGCCCACCGCCAAGATTCGGCCATGCTGGACAGCCACGTCTTGCACCAGGGGGTCGTTGCCACTGCCGTCGTAGACCAAGGCTTGGCGAATCAACAGGTCTGCATGCTTTGGGTGGTTCATACTGCGTATTGATGAGATTGAAATACATGTGGGTTGACGCCCGTCACCCAATGAGCAATGAAAGCCAACTGCAGGGGCATCATAGCTTTGCATTCAGGCGGCAGGTGTATAGCAAACTACCACGCCAATCCCTGCCGAGACCACTTAATAGAGAGGCAATCAAGGAATTTCTCGTCTTTACAAATTTTTAAGTGATGGTATGGTCAAGACCATGCCTTCATCACTCATTGGGGAGATCTATGAAGACCATTGCGCAATTTTTGTCCGAGCACTCACGGACCGTTTATTCCGTTTCGGTCCACACCACTGTCCGCCAAGCATTGGAGTTGATGGCTGAAAAAAACATTGGCGCTTTGGTGGTACTGGATGGTCAACGATTGGCAGGAATGTTTTCGGAGCGTGACTACGCCCGAAAGGTGGTGCTCAAAGGAAAAAGCAGTGTGGACACGCAAGTAAGTGACATCATGACGGCTGAAGTGATTTCTATGAAAGTCCACCAGTCCATCACCGAATGTATGCAAACCATGACGGACAAACACATTCGCCACTTGCCCGTGCTAGACGAACGCCAGCAAGTGGTGGGCATGGTTTCCATTGGTGATGTCGTCAGGGAAATATTGCAAGAGCAGACCGACACGATTGAACAGCTGAAAAGTTACATCGCCAACTGAACCCTTTTTTACTGTATTTCGCTGTTTTTTGCGTCCAATTTCTGGCGGTAAGTTATTTATCAGTCTGGTGTGATGAGATCAGGCCAACATTTCACACCCTCAGGAGAGCCCCATGCAAGACATCGTCATCGTTTCAGCCGCCCGCACCGCTGTGGGTAAATTTGGTGGCAGTTTGTCCAAAACCAGCGCCACCGAATTGGGTGCTCTGGCTATCAAAGAGGTGGTGTCTCGCGCGGGCATCGATGCGGCCATGGTCGGTGAAGTCATCATGGGACAGGTGTTGGCTGCGGGTGCCGGTCAGAACCCTGCACGTCAAGCATTGATGAAAGCTGGTTTACCCAAAGAAATTCCTGGGTTGACCATCAATGCGGTCTGTGGCTCAGGGCTCAAAGCGGTGATGCTTGCTGCGCAAGCGGTGGCCAGCGGTGACAGCGAAATCGTGATTGCCGGTGGACAAGAAAACATGAGTGCCGCGCCACATGTGCTGAACAATTCTCGCGACGGCCAACGCATGGGTGACTGGAAAATGATCGACAGCATGATCGTCGATGGCTTGTGGGATGTGTATAACCAGTACCACATGGGTATCACTGCTGAAAACGTGGCCAAACAACACGGTATCAGTCGCGATATGCAAGATGCCCTCGCATTAGCGTCTCAACAAAAGGCCGCAGCCGCGCAAGCCGCTGGCAAGTTCAAAGATGAAATTTTTCCTGTGTTGCTGCCACAGAAAAAAGGTGACCCCTTGAGTTTTGCGCAAGATGAATACATCAATCTCCACACCAATGCGCAAGCCTTGGCCGGTTTGCGACCCGCGTTCGACAAAGCGGGCAGTGTGACCGCTGGAAATGCGTCAGGTATCAACGACGGGGCAGCAGCGGTCATGGTGATGCGCTTGTCCAAAGCCCAGTCGCTTGGATTGACGCCGCTGGCTCGTATCGCTTCTTTTGCCACCACAGGCCTTGATCCAGCCACCATGGGAATGGGCCCCGTGTCGGCATCGCGCAAGGCATTGGAACGAGCGGGTTGGCGCGCCGCCGATGTCGACCTGTTTGAATTGAATGAAGCTTTCGCTGCACAAGCCTGTGCGGTGAATCAGGCTTTGGAGATTGACCCCCAGCGTGTGAATGTGAATGGCGGCGCGATTGCGATTGGCCATCCGATTGGCGC
>JALRAA010000309.1 GCA_023262645.1 Burkholderiaceae bacterium | reverse complement strand
ACCAAACAGCAAACTGGTGGTGTCGCTTTTGGGATCACACCCGATGAGCAGCACTTTTTTGCCTTGCTGCGCCATCATGTAACTGAGGTTGGCCAGCGTGAAGCTTTTGCCGATGCCGCCCTTGCCATAAATGGCAATGATTTGGGTCTCTTTGGTCACCTCGCCGGTGTGCACAGGATCGGGTTCCTGAAACGCCTCGTGGCGCAAGCGATCGACAAACTGAACAGGCTTTTCGTTGCTTTGTGGGTCGCTCATCGGTGTCTCCGTTACCAACCGTCGATGAAAATACATCGCTGTGGTTTGTATTTTTGGGTTTACATAGCTTTGTGTCAACTCTAATTGACGTTTAATCTACCGTACTAGGGTAATTACTTACCTTTTTTGCCCCAACAGCATGCGGGTGTGCAGCGGCATGGGGTTGGCAACGGGTTCAACCGACTCAAAACCCGCCTCCAGCATGAAGCCGCGCAATTCAGCCGGGGTGCGTAATCTGCCGCTGCCCATGGCCAACAAATAAAAATGGAAATAGGCGTCTCCCACAGGAGGTTCGCCAGCCGGCTGGGCCATGGGCTCGGCCAGCAACAGGCGCCCGCCACTGGGCAGCGTCTGGTAGATCTTTTGCAGCAATGCCTTGACGACCGCGTCCGGGTGGTCATGAGCCACGCGCACCAAGGTGACCAAGTCCGCCCCTTCGGGCAACGCATGGCTGATGAAACTGCCCGCATGCACCGTGACACGGCCCGACAACCCGGCTTGCTCCATGCGCTGAGCCGCCAGAGCCGCCACCGGCGGTAAATCCATCACATGCAAATGCAAACTGGGAACGTGTTGCGCCAAGGCCATGACCCAACCGCCCTTGCCGCCGCCAATGTCGAGCACCTGGCGGTGCCCGGAAAAATCGTAGGCCGCCAACAACTCTTCGATCACGAACCGTTGCGATGCCGACATCAGCTCGGAATAGCGTGCGACTTTTTCGGCTTCCCAACCTTGCGGGTTGTCGCCATTCATGTAGGGCCAATAAGCCTGCATATGCGGCTGTACTTCGTCGCGCAACAAAGCCAACGGGTCGCGCATGTCGTCAAACAGCACCGCGTTGTGCTCGATCATCAAGCGCAAGCCCGGGTCAGCGGCCACGGGTGCACCCAATGCGCCCAGTCCATAGCTGTCTGGGCCACGTTGTTCAATCAGTCGCAAGGCGATGGCGGATTGCAACAAGCGCTGCATGGCCGCTGCAGGCATGCGGCAATGTTGCGACAACTGCGACAACGAGCGCGGTTGTTCGCGCAGCCATTCAAAGAGTTGCAAACGCACACACGCCAGCAGCACTTGCGTGTGCACAAATCCGGCCATCAACTCAAACAATTGCGCTGCACGGCGGCGTGTTACCCAGCGGGTGAGCGGATTGCTGATGGCCCAACGGTAAAACGTGGGTGAAGTCATCCAACGGTCTATGCGTTGGTCCCATTGCTGTCGCCAACCAGGCCGTTCTATACCGCGCGTCGCCTGCGTTTTGGCCAGATCAAGACTTTTCATCGCTGACAAAAATCAGGCGCTGACCCGATTCGGTTGTTTGACAGTTTGGCGAGCAATCAAGGCACAGGCATCGGGGGGAACCAAGCGCTCAGATTCGCTCAACACCAACTGCCGCATGGCAGCCCGACTCTCGCAAGCAGGCACCGAATCCACAGCGGTTTGCATCAGCGCATTGAAATAGTCCAGTGCACCGACCAAACCCAAATCGGCAGCCGCACTGGGGCGGCCATGGTGGGCATCTTGTCCGGCAGGTTTGCCCAATTGATCGGCTTGCATCATCACGTCGCGGATATCGTCTGCGACTTGATAAGCCTCACCCAAAGTCTCACCGAGTTTGCGCCAAGGTGCTTGATCGACACCCGCAGCCAGCGCGCCAGCACAAGTTGCAGCGACAAACAAGGCACCGGTTTTGGCGCGTTGGTATTGGCTGAGCTCCACACGCGATTCGCATTCCCAGGCCTGCCCAGCAACGATGCCGTCAGGGGCGCCAACACCATCGCTGATGACGCTGAGCAATTGCACGGTCCGCATCGGGTGCATGCGCCCGCTGTGGGCCAGCGTCTGATAAGCCATGATGATCAAAGCATCGCCGGTGAGCAGCGCCAGCGGTTCGCCAAATTGTTTGTGCACAGTAACTTGGCCACGACGTAAATCGGCATCGTCAAAACACGGCATGTCGTCATGGACAAGCGACGCGCAATGCAACAGTTCGATCGCCACTGCCGCCGCAT
>JALRAA010000308.1 GCA_023262645.1 Burkholderiaceae bacterium | reverse complement strand
GCCCAACGAAGCGCCGATACCGCCTTGGGCGGCGACCGTGTGCGAGCGTGTGGGGAAGACTTTGGACAACACGGCCACGTTCAGGCCAGCGCGCGAGAGTTGCAGCGAGGCACGCATGCCAGAGCCGCCTGCGCCGACGATGACCACATCAAAGCGGCGACGGGGAATAGAAGAACGTGTCATCTGTCAAAGTCTCCAAAGAACCTGCACCGCCCAGCCCAAACACGAGAGCAGCCAGACGATCGTGAAAATATGCAGCGCCAGTCGAACACCGACAGGCTTGATGTAGTCCATCCAAATATCGCGCATGCCTACCCATACGTGGTAGGTGAGAGCGAGCAACACGGTGAAAGTCAGTGCCCGCATCCATTGGGGATTGAAGATGCCAGCCCACAGGTCATAGCCGATCTCGCCCCGCGAAAAAATCACTTGGAACAACACCAACGCGGTGAAAAGCGCCATCAATGCGGCGGTAAGACGCTGCGCCATCCAGTCGCGCAGTCCGTAATGGGCACCTGTTACCAGGCGTTTGGAACCGATTCCTTCACTCATCATTGCTCCTGGTCTGTTAATAAAGGCCAAACAGTTTGGCGCCGAGGACGACCGTCAAGCCCAGACTGATGGCCAGTGTGGCCACGGCGCTGCTACGACCAAATTCGCGGCTGACGGAATGGGTGGCGTCCATGTACAAATGGCGCAGACCGGCGATCAAATGGTGCAAGTACGCCCAGATCAAAGCCAGCAGGGTCAAGCGAATGAACCAACCCGGGTAGATGCCAATGCCCAAATTCATGGCCGATTTGAATTTGGCAAACGAGATTTCAGACGACACCGACTTGTCAAACAACCAGACGATGAACGGCAGCAGCAAAAACATCAATGCGCCGCTGATGCGGTGCAAGATGGAAACCCAACCGGCCGCAGGCAGGCGGTAATTGGGCAAATCTTCAAAGGCGTTGATATTGCGAAATACGGGCCGGGTTTTTGCGGGTTCAGTCATGCCTGGGGCTTTCCGGGGAAGGGGGTGGTAAACCCCAGTGGTTCAAAGGTGAAATTCATTCTATTGCAATGCACAAAAAATCAGGGTCACGCATGTTTGAGTGGGTGGAGCGCCTCATATTGAATACTTATTAATTCAATTCATTCAAATAATGCCGTGTGTCGGTGCGGTAGACACCGATGCGCCATTCCATGGGCGTGTCGTGGTAGGTGAACGCCATGCGCTCGACCTTGAGCAGCGGGGTGTCTTTGGCCACCTTCAGCCATTCGCAGACATCGGCTGACGGCAGCACCGCGCGCAGTCGTTCTTGGGCGCGGACCATGCGTATGCCGAAATCAGATTCGAACATGGCGTACATCGGACGTGTATCGGCGCGAAGTCGCTCGGCGGTCAAGCCTTTGAAAGCAGCGCCAGGCAGCCAAATATCTTCAAAAATGGTGGGAACTTTGTCGAACGACAGCACACGACGGACTTGGAAAACCGCCTCACCGCTGCGCAAACCCAGCACTTGAGCCACGGCTGGCGGGGCACGCAAGCGTTTGCAATCGATGATTTGTCGGTCGGCCGGACCTTGGGAGTCGCTTTGGGGGTTGTCGGGTTTGAGTTTGAGAAACCGAAATTGAACTTGTTGTTCGGCGTGCGTGGCAACAAACGTTCCCTTGCCTTGGCGGCGCACCAATAAATGCTCTTTGGCCAGCTCGTCGATTGCCTTGCGAACCGTGCCTTGGCTGACTTTGTAGCGCGCAGCCAGTTCAAATTCGCTGGGAATCGGGTCGCCGGGCTTCCATTCGCCGGCTTGCAGACTTTGCAATACCAACGACTTGATTTGCTGATAAAGCGGGCTGAACGATGCCGATGCCACCACGGTCTGGACCGCTGGTATAGCTGTGTTTTCAGGCAAAAAGGTGGTGTTCACGGTCGTTCAGTCAGGCTTTGGTCAAGGTTTAGACGCTATCATATCTTCTATAAGACATAGGTCTTGTCGATCCAGCCAGCCCGGTCTACCCGGGGGGCTTTCATTGGTTCTATTTCGGAGATTTTTCATGAGTAAACAACCCGTTCGCGTGGCCGTCACCGGTGCCGCTGGTCAGATCGGCTATGCCTTGTTGTTCCGTATCGCCTCAGGCGAAATGCTCGGCAAAGACCAGCCTGTCATCCTCCAACTGCTTGAAATCCCCGATGAAAAAGCCCAAAAAGCGCTCAAAGGCGTGATGATGGAATTGGAAGACTGTGCGTTTCCATTGTTGGTGGGCATGCAAGCGCATT
>JALRAA010000307.1:2040-2332 GCA_023262645.1 Burkholderiaceae bacterium | reverse complement strand
GCCACTACAACGCCGAATGGGCACTGACCACCCAGCTGGAGGTGATTGCGCGCCAGTTCGACGAAATGGAAGATCCCTACCTGCGCGAACGCAAGGCGGATCTGGAGCAGGTGGCTCTGTCCATTCGCGAGGGCAATGTGCGCCTGAGCGGTTTGCAGGGCGAGATTGATCGGCTACATCGCGAGATTGCGGCGCTGGGTGCGGTGAACCTGGCCGCCTTGCAAGAGCTGGACCATGCGCGCGAGCGCAAGCAGTTTCTGGATGCCCAATCGGCTGACCTGAACGAGGCCAT
>JALRAA010000307.1:0-2030 GCA_023262645.1 Burkholderiaceae bacterium | reverse complement strand
GGCTTTGAGCAATATGAAAACCAGTTGTTTGAGGCGCAAGCGGATCTGGACGCCTTGGCCCAAAGCCTGGAAGGCAACAGCATCAAACTATCGGCCCTGCAAGCCGAAATCGACCGCTTGCACCGCGAGATCGCTGCTTTGGGCGCGGTCAATCTGGCCGCGCTGGATGAACTGAGCAGCAGCCGCGAGCGCAAAGAATTCTTAGATGCCCAAAGCCTGGATTTGAACGAAGCCATGCGCACGCTCGAAGACGCGATCCGCAAGATCGATGCGGAAACCCGCGAGTTGCTCAGCAGCACCTTCACCACGGTCAACCAGCACTTTGGTCAAATGTTCCCGGAGCTGTTTGGTGGTGGGCAGGCCAAGCTGATCATGACTGGGGATGAAATTCTTGATGCAGGCGTTCAAGTCATGGCGCAGCCGCCTGGCAAGAAAAACCAGACCATCCACTTGCTCTCGGGCGGCGAAAAAGCCCTCACCGCGATTGCACTGGTGTTTGCCATTTTCCAACTCAATCCTGCGCCGTTTTGCTTGTTAGACGAAGTGGATGCACCTTTGGATGATGCGAATACCGAGCGCTACAGCAAACTTGTCTCGAGCATGTCTAAAGAAACGCAATTCTTGTTTATTTCCCACAACAAAATCGCCATGGAAATGGCCGAGCAACTGATTGGCGTGACCATGCAAGAGCAGGGTGTGTCACGCATCGTGGCGGTGGACATGGAAGCTGCGGTCAGCTTGGCTGAAAGCGTATGAAAGCTGGGCGATGAGTAACTTTCAAATGTGGTTGGCCATCGCGGGTGGTTTGGTGTTGGTGGTGGTGGTTGCGCACAGCACGTGGACATCGCGACAAAACCAACCCAAGCAAGCCGAACCTTTTTTGACGCCCGATGAACTCATGGCGTTGGAAGTCACGCCACCCGACAATGGATTGCAAGCAGACGCCAGCGAATTGGACAGTCCGTTTCAAGCCAGTGTCGGCGAGCGCAATGTCAGCACCCAACTCGATGCGCTGATTGATGTGATTGCCACCATGGAGCTTGACGCGCCCGTGTCTGGTGAAGCCGCGATCGCCGCCTTGCCCGCCATACGCAGAGTGGGCAACAAATTGTTCGTGGTCGAAGGCCTGAATGCAGACAACGGTAACTGGGAAAGTTTGCAAGCTCAGCGTTACTACAGCGCATTTCAAGCCGGTATCCAAGTCGCTAACCGCCAAGGTCCTTTGAACGAAATTGAATTTTCAGAATTTGTGGTCAAAGCTCAGGCGTTTGCAGACGAGTTCTCCAGCACCCCTGAATTTCCCGACATGCAAGAGGCTTTAGCGCATGCCAGAGAACTCGATCAATTCGCCAGCGCCCATGACGCGCAACTGAGCTTTACCTTGCAAGCTCGCAAAGCCGCCTGGAGTCCTGGGTACGTACAGCAACAAGCATCGCGACTGGGTTTTGTGCCCGGTGTGATTCCAGGCCGCATGGTGGTGGCTTCTTCTGTGCCTGGTCTGCCCCCTGTGTTGGTCTTGCAATTTGATGCACGTGCCGCCATGGCTGAAGACCCCAACCAAGCGGCGTTGCGCAGCATCAGCTTGAATTTGGATGTGCCCCAAGTCGCGCAGTCTGAGCAGGCATTCGCTAGGCTGTGCGAATCTGCCAAGGAGTTGGCCGATGCCATGGATGGCATGGTGACCGATGACAACGGCCAAGTGCTGTCCGAGCAAGCCATTCAAATCATCGACCGAGATTTGCGTCAACTTTATGACGAGCTTGCCGCCCGCGATCTGGCTGCGGGCTCATTACAAGCGCGTCGTTTATTCAGTTGATTGGGTTCATGCAAGAACGCATTGCTCAACTGCGCCAGCAATTGCAACTGGCTGGCCACCACTATCACGTGCTCGATGAACCGCTGATACCTGATGCCGAATACGACCGGTTGTTTCGGGAACTCCAAGCGCTGGAGGCTGATCATCCGCAGTGGATCACACCCGATTCACCCACGCAGCGTGTAGGCGCGCAGCCGATGTCGGCGTTTGCGTC
>JALRAA010000306.1 GCA_023262645.1 Burkholderiaceae bacterium | reverse complement strand
GTCGAACGCGCGATGAAACAACGCACCCGCTAACCGTCAGGGTTGCCAACTCGCCTGCCCTGCTTCCATCACCAATCGGCGGTCACAGCGCCGACTCAATGCCAAATCGTGCGTCACCAACACCAATGTGGTGCCAAGTTCCTGGTTCAAATTCAACATCAACTGCATGATGGTCTCGCCAGTGGCGTGGTCCAAGCTGCCTGTGGGTTCATCCGCCAGCAGCACCTGCGGTTTGACCACAAAAGCCCTGGCCAAAGCGACGCGTTGTTGTTCGCCGCCGCTCATGACTTTGGGATAGTGGTTGAGTCGCTCGGACAAGCCCACGCGGGCCAGCATGTCGCGGGCCATGGGTTTAGGGTCGGGGTGACCAGCGAGTTCCAGGGGCAACATGACGTTTTCAAGCGCGGTCAGCGGCGCCAACAACTGAAAACTCTGAAATACAAAGCCAATGTGTTTGGCACGCACAGCAGCTCGCTGGTCTTCATCCATTGAAAACATATCCAGTCCTGCCAAATGCACCGTGCCGCGCGTGGGTGTGTCCAATCCCGCCATGATGGTGAGCAAGGTGCTTTTGCCCGAACCAGACGCGCCGACTATCGCCACAGTCTCCTTTGGCATCAAGGTGAAATCGATATCGCGGAGAATGTCCAACGTGCCGGCGGCGTCTGTCACCGATTTGTATAAATGTGAAACCGAGATCAAAGCTGAGGACATTGCGTGAATACCGTGTTGAGACGTCGAGACTTTAACCGTCTGGCTGTAAGCTTGTCCGGATTGGGTCTTTCACCGCATGTTTTGAGCACGACAAAGACACACACGCTGTTGGTGGTTGGCGATTCGTTGAGTGCGGAATATGGCATTGCCAGAGGCACCGGTTGGGTGGCCTTGCTGGAAAAACAAATGACCCAAGGCAAGCAGCCATGGAAAGTGGTGAATGCCAGCATCAGCGGCGACACCACGGCAGGCGGTCTGGCGCGACTGCCCGCCTTGCTTCAACAGCACCAACCCAAGGTGGTGGTGATCGAGCTGGGTGGCAACGATGCCTTGCGCGGCTTTCCCTTGAAAACCTCTGAAAACAACCTGACGCAAATGGTGGCAGCTTGCCACAAGGTAAAGGCAGCAGTGCTCTTGCTTGGCATGCAAGTCCCGCCCAACTATGGCCAAGAATACGCGCAAGAGTTCAGCCGGATGTTTGTGCGCATCAGCCAACAACAACGCACGCAACTCGTGCCGTTCCTGCTCAAAGGCGTGGCCGATGCGACAGATCCCACCGCCTTGTTTCAACCCGATCGCATCCACCCCAAAGCACAAGCGCATCCCATCATCTTGTCGAATGTGTGGCCGGTGCTCAAGAGGATGCTCTGATGGCTGCACACCCGATCAGCGCCGAAGCGGCGATAGAACGCATGGGGCGTTCGCCGAATGACAACGGCTTTAGCGACATCATTGATGCCCGTACCGAGGATGAATTTGCGCTCGACCATTTACCCGGCGCTGTCAATTGGCCTTCTCTGACCAACGAAGAACGCATCCGCGTCGGCACGCTTTACAAGCAAGTCAGCCCTTTCGAGGCCAACAAAGTCGGCGCCATGTTGGTAGCAGCCAATATCGCCAAACACATTGAGCGCTCGGTCATGGGCTTGTCCAAAGATTGGCAACCCTTGTTGTACTGTTGGCGTGGTGGCAAGCGCAGTGGATCGTTGGCGCTGGTGTTGGGTCAAATCGGTTTTCGTGTCTGGCTGATAGAGGGCGGCTACAAAGCCTTTCGAGCAGCCATGTTGCAAGACATCACCCGTTTGGTCTCGGGATTGCGTTTTCGCATCATCACCGGACCCACGGGTTCAGGCAAAACCCGTTTACTTCACGCACTGACAGCATGCGGTGCGCAGGTGCTTGATTTGGAAGATTTGGCCCGACACCGCAGTTCTGTGCTCGGGCGCATTCCCGGTGTGCCCCAACCCAGCCAAAAACATTTCGATACCTTGGTCTGGAACACGCTGAGACAGTTCGATCCCCAAAAAACTGTTTTTGTCGAAGCTGAGAGCAAAAAAGTGGGCAACGTGGCTGTGCCGCAAGCATTGATGGACGCCATGCGACAAAGCCCGTGCATTGACTTGCAACTGAGTGACGATGAACGCGTGAAGTTGTTGTTAGAAGACTATGCGTTTTTTGCCAACGACCATGAATTGTTTGCACAGCGCCTGGATTTACTGACTGAACTCAAAGGCAAAGCGGTGGTGAATGCGTGGCGTACGCAATTGGAAAAAGCAGAGGTTGAACCCGTAGTCAGAGATTTGTTGTTGCATCACTATGACCCGACGTATGCCAAATCGGTTGCGAGAAAT
>JALRAA010000305.1 GCA_023262645.1 Burkholderiaceae bacterium | reverse complement strand
ATCAACAAATGGCCAGATCCTTCGCCGCCTAACAGCCATTGGTTTTCCAGCAATTTTTCCAACACATAACGGTCACCCACGTTGGCCCGTACCAAAGGAATATTCCATTGGGCCAAAGCCAACTCCACCCCTTTGTTGGTCATCTGTGTACCCACCACGCCACTCAAAGTCTGGCCTTGCTGTAAGCGATCCTTGGCAAGCACATACAACAATTCATCACCGTTAAACAAACGACCCGTGTGGTCTACCACTTGCAATCTGTCTGCGTCGCCATCCAGCGCAATGCCAAAGTCAGCATGGTGCTCTTTCACCGCATCGACCAAAGCGGCTGGCTGCGTCGCCCCCACACCTTGGTTGATGTTCAAACCATCAGGTTGGCAGCCGATAGAAATCACCTCGGCACCCAGCTCTTTGAATACCTTGGGCGCGGCAACATAAGCGGCCCCGTGGGCTGCGTCCACCACAATTTTTTTACCTTTGAGCGACAGCGAACTGGCAAATGTGCTTTTGCAAAATTCAATGTAACGACCAATCGCGTCATCGAGACGTCGTGTTTTGCCAAGCGATGCAGAACTCACCCATTGCGCATGCAACTCAAGACGTTGCTCAACTGCCAATTCCCAGTGATCGTCTAATTTGCTGCCTTGCGCATTGAAAAATTTGACACCGTTGTCATCAAAAGGATTGTGGCTTGCGCTGATCACCACGCCTAAATTGGCACGCAACGCTTTGGTCAGGTATGCCACGCCTGGGGTCGGCATGGGTCCCAACAACACCACATCAACTCCCGCAGAATTAAAACCAGCCTCCAGCGCGGATTCCAGCATGTAACCAGAAATACGGGTGTCTTTGCCAATCACCACTTGGGGACGCGGGTCTGTTTGCTTCAAATGGTGCCCCACAGCATTGGCAAGTTTCAACATGAAATCAGGCGTGATGGGATATTGGCCCACTGTTCCACGAATGCCATCGGTACCGAAATAAGTTCTTTTCATGTTGTTGTGATCCCGAAGGATGTTGTCCCTTACAGCGACGCTTGCCAAACAGCTCTTGCCGCCACAGTTTCCTTCACATCGTGCACGCGCAAAATGCTGGCACCGCGCTCCATCGCCAACACGGCTGCTGCAATGCTGGGCACCAACCGCTGTGAAACATCTAATCCTGTGACATGCCCTAACGAAGATTTGCGCGACCACCCCACCATCAGAGGCAAGTCAAACTTTAGCAAAAGCTGTTGGCATTTCAGAATATGAAAGTTTTGTGACACTTTTTTGCCAAAGCCAATGCCTGGGTCTAGCACCATGCGACTTCTGTCTATGCCAATCTCATCGGTCAATTGCAACTGCATTTGAAAAAATTTTTCTAAGGCCGCCAACACATCTTCTTGCATGGGGTTGATTTGCATGGTGGCGGGTTCGGCATGCATGTGCATCATGCAAACGCCACAAGGGTATGGGGCCACCGTTTGCAAGGCGTTGGGTTGGCGCAAGGCCCACACATCGTTGATGATGTCTACGCCCCAATCCAAAGCCTTTTGCATACTTTCAGGATGGTAGGTGTCTAATGAAACAGGCTTGTTCCAACGCAGCAACTCTTGCAACACCGGAGATATGCGTTGCCATTCTTGCTCATGGGTCAACGCTTGGGCGCCCGGACGGGTAGATTCGCCGCCTACATCCAAAATATCTGCGCCTTCTTCCAACATCTGCTGCGCAAGCCCGATGATTTCAGTTGTGGAATAGGCGTCTTGCTGCGATGAAAAAGAGTCGGGCGTGACGTTGACAATGCCCATCACCAAGGGGTGAGCCAATGAAAGCTCAAAGCGCGTGGTTTTCCAAAAACGAACATGGGGCAAATGCCCCATGTTGTTGTTACCAGCCAAAGACATTAAGCCGTGGTGGGCGATGTGTTGGGATGAACAGCTGGTGTGCCACCAGAACCATCACCCGAAGACGGTGTTCTGGGTGTCCAATCTTTGGGTGGACGCGGTGGACGACCCGCCATGATGTCATCTAACTGATCGCTGTCGATGGTTTCCCATTCCATCAAAGCGTGTGCCATGGCGTGCATCTTGTCAGCGTTTTCTTCAATCAACTTTCGGGCCAAACTGTATTGCGCGTCAATGATGCTTCTGACTTCGTCGTCCACTTTTTTCATGGTCGACTCACTCATGTTGGTGGTTTTGGTGACCGAACGGCCCAAGAAAACTTCGCCTTCATTCTCGGCATAGACCATGGGGCCCAGTTCATTGGTCATGCCGTAGCGGGTGACCATGTCTCGCGCGATCTGCGTGGCCCGCTCGAAATCGTTGCTGGCGCCGGTGGTCATCTGGTTCATGAAGACCTCCTC
>JALRAA010000304.1 GCA_023262645.1 Burkholderiaceae bacterium | reverse complement strand
GCAGGTGGTGCGATCGACGCCCAACTCGGCAACTGCCTCACCAACTTGGCGCTTTGAAATGCAGTCTCCATGAACTCCATGAAAGCCTTGACCTTTGCGCTCGGCAAACGTCTGGAAGTATGAAGCGCCCACAACTCCGAAGGTTGTTCGGTTGCGGGCCCCCAAGATACCAATCTGCCTGCGGCCAAATCATCGGCCACGACCAAGTGCGGAAGTCTTGCCGCGCCAAGGCCAGTGAGTGCTGCATCGCGAACCATGGTGAACAAGGGAAGCTGCAACACGGTTTGCACCGGAATCGATTTCACAACCGTTTCGCCAATGGTCCATGTGTTTTTGTCTGAAGCGGTGGTTCGGCTGATGACTGGCAGGGGTTTTAAAGTTTTTTTCCCTTTATGGGTAAATCGTTTTTTGAGGTCTGGCGTAGAAACCACCAACACCTGATCGCGCAAAAAACATCTTCCAACCAATTCAGAATGGGGTTCAGGGTTGACACGAATCACAAGGTCATAGCCTTCGTTCACCATGTCCACTTGGCGGTCTTCTAAAGCAATGACCAACTTCACATCGGGGTAGGCGCGGGTGAAATCGGCGGCGAGCCGACCCATCAGCAATTGACCAAACAGTGCGGGTGCGCTGACCCGCAATAAGCCATGCGGCAACATGCGTCCATCGCGCAGTAACGCCGTTGTCTCGGCGATGTCACGCATGGGCCCACTGGTGCGCTCAAACAGCAATCGGCCTTCTTCGGTCAACGCAATCGTTCTTGGCCCGCGCTCAAAGAGTCGCACCCCCAGAGCAGCTTCCAAACCCATCACTTTGCGGGACAAACTTGCCTTGGGCCTGCCGCTGGCGCGACTGGCTTGGGTGAATCCTTCATGGGTGGCCACCAGCAAAAAATCAGAAAGATCGTCTGTGTTCATCGTCGTTCCTAAATTGGGACGCAGTGTCTTGGTTTTGTATTGTTTGTTTTGGTTATATCGCTCTAAGATAGTAGCTTCAATCGCTGAGGCTGTGCGCAGTTTCTTGGCAATTGACATCCGCTGAACACTTCCCAGCCCATTTCACACACTCAGGTATCGCCATGTCCGCTGACAAAATTCTTGTTCTCAATTCCACTGGAAAAGTGGGGCGTAACGTTTGTCGGGCATTGGTCGAGGCGGGGTACGAGGTCTATGGCACCACCCGCTCACACAAAAATACTGCAACCACAACAGGCGTTCAATCGGTTGTCTGTAACTACACATTGCGTGCAGATCTGGACCGTGCATTTGCGCAGACCGGCGCCAAAAAAGTTTTTGTGATCACCGATTATTTTGCTGCTGCCAAGAAAAACGCAGACCTTGAATTTGAACAAGGACGCGCCGCCATTGATGCAGCCAAAGCCGCTGGGGTGCAGCACCTGATATTCATGAGTGTGGCAGATGCAGAGTTCTTTGACGAGCATGTCAAGCATGTGCATGCCAAAGTGGCCTTAGAGAAATACCTTCACAGTGCAGGTGTGCCTTTTTCTATTTTGCGACCTTGTGCTTTCTTTGAAAACTTGGACGATGCAGCCAACTGGAATCCCTTGAAAAAAGGCGTGGTTAAGTTTTTGTCTTTGCAAAATTGCAAGTACTGCGCCACTTACGACATTGGCCGCGCTGCAGTGATTCAATTGAAAGACCCAGACACTTGGCTCGGTAAATCGCTGGATGTGATTGGCTGGCAGGGTGATTTGTCAGAGGTGGCCAAAGCATTGGCGAAAGTCAGTGGTGTACCTGTCAAGGCCAAGTTGGCAATGCCCATCTTTTTGCGCCGTTTGTTTCTCAAAGATTTGCACCATATGTTCTTGTATTACGAAGAACAACAGGGACCGCGTGGCACACCTGAAGCATTCAAAAAAATCTTGCCCGATGCACTGTCAGCAGAAGATTGGTTCCGCTTCCATGGCCATTATTCAAACGGAGAAAAAATCGCTGCCAACGTTTAGCACTGTGGGACGCGCCAAGTTCAATTTGGCGCGAGGCCCGAATTGAACCATGGCAACGCTAAAGCCTGACCAACATCGTCAGCTGCGCCAGGATAAGCAGGCCCGTTCAGACCGAACCCGGCCAATCCGATTTCCCACAAGGGTTTTTGGGCTCCTTCTATATCCGGTTCTGTTTGTGCATTGGCTGCAGACATGCATGCGATGCCAAACAAGACCAAGTAAAAACCACACGAGTTACACCCTTGCATCCTCATCCTCTGTGAGTCATTGATAAAAAAATTATTCACAGAAACCGATGGACATGATGCCTTCTTGGTTGATGGGGTAATACCTGAAAACATACTTACCGTTATCGAACACTTTGATGTAGCCTTTGCCGTTG
>JALRAA010000303.1 GCA_023262645.1 Burkholderiaceae bacterium | reverse complement strand
CATTCCGATCGGGTTGCAGTGGCAGTGTAATGGAGGGTAATAAGGTAATTGGGGTCAGGTTCCCATTAATTGGAACCTGACCCCAATTACCTTCTCTGCAAGGTCACGAGGCTGTATGCAAGTCCTTGAGCGGAAACGTGGCGGGTGCGTGCAGTTTCTTGCCATTCATTGGCGATGATGTCAGGAGCGCATGCGTCACCTGCGTAGTCAGCATCAATCTCGGTGATCACCAGTTGTTGTGCCAAGGGCATGGCTTGGGCATACAACTGTGCACCGCCGATCAACCACACCACCTGATCGGGGCTGAATAAATCCATCGCAGCTTGCAACGAACCGACCACTTGTGCACCGACCGCTTCAAATTCAGTTTGACGAGAAACAACCACATTGGTGCGGCCGGGCAAGGGGCGAAATTTTTCGGGAATAGATTCCCAGGTAATACGGCCCATGATGACGGGTTGCCCCATGGTTGTTCGCTTGAAATGCGCCAAGTCTTCTGGCAAGTGCCAGGGCAAGTCGCCATTGACGCCGATGACGTTGTTGCGAGCGCGGGCGTAAATCAAATGCAAAGGCATGGGGTTGGCGTGGTTTGGCTTAAGAAAAGCAATGTGGCAAGGCAATCATTCTGCATGCATCACAGGCCGGGCTTTAGAGGGCAGCAGCACCGCTGCAATGGCTGTTACCACGCACACCATGGCTACGTAGTCTTGCCAATGCGGCCATTCACCCACCATGAAAGTGGCGCACAAGGTGCCCGTGACCGGAACCGCCATGATGCTCATGGCGCTGGTGGCTGGCGGCAAGTCCCGCGCCATGCCAAACCAAATGATTTGCGCAAACCCATAGTTGACAAAAATGGCATAGAACAAACTGCTCCACGCCAACGGAGAAATATCCCAGCTTGGCCAAGTTTCGGTAGCCGAGGCCAGCAGCAAAATCACTGGAGAGCTCAACAACATCATCCACACAGTGAGCGACTGGACTGGCATGGTGAAGGGGATACGGCGCATCCACAAGGTGCCGATGGCCCAACTGATCGCACCCAATTCCATCCACACAATGCCCATGGGCCGGCCTTGCAAAGCGCTGAGTTCGTGCGAAACCAAAAGCCCGATACCCAACAACGCAGCGACCACGGCAATGACGATGCGTTTGTTCAATGTTTGACCCATGAACAGCACGCCAAACACCACGGTCCATACGGGAAACATGAATCCCAAAATGGAAGCCCGGCCAGAAGGCAGCGCCATCACGCCCAAAATGGACAAGGTGTGCCATAAAAAAATATTGGGTATGCCCAACAACACAATGTCTCGCCATTCACGTGCAGTGGCGGGCCACAAGCGAAGCCCACGCATGCGAAAGTAAAACATCAACCACAAAGAAGCCAGCCCCATGGTGATACCGCGCACATAAAGCGGTGGCAGTTCGCGCACAGCGATTTTCATCATGGGCCAATTGACACCCCACATCAACGTGAGCGCCACCAGCGCAATCAGTTGTGCGCGGGAAATTTGCAGCGTTTTCAAACGGCCACCGGCGCTTTGATGGCCGCATGGCATTGGTAATCACGAAATTCAAAGTCTTCGAACGCGTAATCAAAAATGCTGGCTGGCTTGCGCTTGATATGCAGTGTGGGAGGAGGAAATGCGGTGCGTGACAACTGCAACGCCACTTGCTCATGGTGGTTACTGTAGATGTGGCAATCGCCACCCGTCCAAATGAATTCACCGATATCAAGGTCGCATTGCTGTGCCACCATGTGGGTCAACAGCGCATAGCTGGCGATATTGAATGGCACACCTAAAAAGATGTCTGCGCTGCGTTGGTACAACTGGCAACTGAGTTGCCCTTTGCCGCCAGCGACCGTGGGCGGTGCCACATAAAACTGAAAAAAAGCATGACAAGGCATGAGCGCCATCTTGGACAACTCGGCCACGTTCCAAGCGCTGACGATGATGCGGCGGGAATCGGGGTTGGTTTTCAGCGTCTGGATCACATCGCTGATTTGGTCGATGTGTTGCCCATCAGGCGTGGGCCAACTGCGCCATTGCACACCGTACACCGGCCCCAAGTCGCCGTCAGCGCGGGCCCATTCGTCCCATATGGTCACACCGCGTTCTTTCAACCAGTTGTTGTTGCTCGAACCCGTGAGAAACCACAGCAATTCAATGATGATGGATTTGAGGTGAACTTTTTTGGTGGTGACCAACGGAAAACCTTGGCGCAAATCGAATCGCATTTGGTGGCCAAACACACTGCGTGTGCCGGTGCCGGTGCGGTCTGATTTCTCCACCCCATGCGTGTACACATGGCGCATGAAATCTTCGTAGGGGGTGGGAATATTGGAGGAAGT
>JALRAA010000302.1 GCA_023262645.1 Burkholderiaceae bacterium | reverse complement strand
TTTTGAACCTCATCGCTTCAGAGCCTGACATCGCCCGTGTACCGATCATGATCGACAGCTCTAAATGGTCGGTGATCGAAGCCGGTTTGCGCTGCATACAAGGCAAGGGCATCGTCAACTCGATCAGCATGAAAGAAGGCGTGGAGGAATTCAAACGCCAAGCCAAACTCATCAAACGCTATGGTGCTGCCACCGTGGTCATGGCCTTCGATGAACAAGGGCAAGCCGATACCTACGCCAGAAAAATTGAAATCTGCGATCGCGCTTACCGCGTGTTGGTTGACGAAGTGGGCTTCCCCTGTGAAGACATCATCTTTGACCCGAATATTTTTGCCATCGCGACAGGCATTGAAGAACACGACAACTATGCGGTCGATTTCATCGAGGCCACGCGCTGGATCAAACAGCATTTGCCCGGCGCGAAAGTCTCAGGCGGTGTGTCGAATGTATCGTTCAGTTTCCGGGGCAACGATCCGGTGCGTGAAGCGATCCACACGGTGTTTTTGTACCACGCGATCCAAGCCGGCATGGACATGGGCATTGTGAACGCGGGCATGGTGGGCGTATACGATGATTTGGAACCGGTGTTGCGTGAACGCGTGGAAGATGTGGTGCTCAACCGTACACCTGCGTACAAAGACGGCGAAGAACGGCTAAGCCCGGCCGAGCGCTTGATTGAGATCGCAGAAAACGCCAAAGGGGCCGCCAAAGACGACAGCGCCAAACTGGCGTGGCGCGGTACCGAGCAATCACCGGTCAGTGTTTCGCAGCGCTTAAGCCATGCGCTGGTGCATGGCATCACCGACTTCATCACCACGGACACCGAAGAAGCCTACCGCGAGGTGCTGGCCACCGGCGGTCGCCCGCTGCATGTGATTGAAGGGCCGCTCATGGACGGCATGAATTTGGTGGGCGATTTGTTTGGTCAGGGCAAGATGTTTTTGCCACAGGTCGTCAAAAGTGCGCGGGTCATGAAGCAAGCCGTGGCGCATTTGATTCCGTACATCGAGGAAGAAAAACGTCAGCAAGAAGCCGCGGGCGAAGAAGTGAAAACCAAAGGCAAGATCGTGATTGCCACGGTCAAAGGCGATGTGCATGACATTGGCAAGAACATTGTGTCTGTTGTCCTGCAATGCAATAACTTTGATGTGGTCAACATGGGGGTAATGGTGGCCTGCCACGACATATTGGCCAAGGCCAAAGTCGAAGGCGCAGACATCATTGGCTTGTCTGGCTTGATCACACCATCGCTGGAAGAAATGCAATATGTCGCCAGCGAAATGCAAAAAGACGACTATTTCCGGGTGCGCAAAATTCCGCTGATGATTGGCGGCGCCACCACCAGTCGGGTGCATACCGCCGTGAAAATCGCGCCGCACTATGAAGGCCCTGTCGTGTATGTGCCGGATGCATCCCGCAGTGTTGGCGTGGCGCAAGGCTTACTCAGCGATCAAGCTGCACAGTTCATTTCAGAGCTGAACGCTGACTATGAAAAAGTGCGTTTGCAACATGCCAACAAAAAGCAAACGCCGTTGTTGCCATTGGCCAAAGCCCGGGCGAATGCCCCGCATATCGATTGGTCGGCGTATGTGCCGACCACGCCGCGTTTCATCGGCAAGCGGCTGTTCAAAAACTTCGACTTGGCCGAGTTAGAGCCGTTCATCGATTGGGGGCCGTTCTTTCAGACCTGGGATTTGGCAGGACCGTTTCCTGCGATTTTGAAAGACGAGGTGGTGGGCACTGAAGCACAACGGGTGTTCAGCGACGGCAAGCGCATGTTGAAGCGGTTGATCGAAGGGCGTTGGTTGCAAGCGCACGGTGTGGTGGGTTTGTACCCCGCCAACAGTGTGGGAGACGATCTGGTGTTGTGGACCGATGAAACCCGCACACAACCCGCGTTGACCTGGCATGGTCTGCGCCAACAAACCGAAAAACCGGTGCACGACGGTGTGCAAAATCCTAATCGTTGTTTGTCGGACTTTGTCGCGCCGTTGAAAGATGCCCACGGAAATGCCACCGGCTACCCAGACTATGTGGGCATGTTCGCTGTGACAGCGGGTGTGGGCGTGGACACCAAAGAAAAATATTTCATGGACGACCATGACGATTACAGCGCCATCATGCTCAAGGCCTTGGCCGACCGGTTGGCCGAGGCGTTTGCGGAATGCATGCACGCGCGTGTGCGCCGTGACCTCTGGGGCTATGCCGCCGGTGAGCAACTCAGTACCGAAGAACTGGTCAAAGAAAAATACCAAGGCATACGTCCGGCACCGGGCTATCCCGCTTGTCCTGACCACAGCGTCAAAAAGCAGATGTTTGAGTTGCTGCAATGTGCCGACATCGGCATGACCCTCACCGAAAGCTTGGCCATGAC
>JALRAA010000301.1 GCA_023262645.1 Burkholderiaceae bacterium | reverse complement strand
CGCTTGCAGGCCGTGGCGGGCGATTAGCGCGTCGCGCTGGGCGGGGTCGATGTTGATGCGATTGAGGTCGTGGCCCACGGCGCGCAAGAGGCGTTCGTCCATCACATAGCGCCACAGCGGCGGCACATAGGCCACCAAAAACATGCCAAAGTAGCCGCTGGGCAACGTGGGCAGGCCGTCAAAGTGGCGCAGCGACTGGTAGCGCCGCAGCGGGTGGGCGTGGTGGTCCGAGTGGCGTTGCAGGTGAAACAGGATCCAGTTCGAGAAGATGTGGTTGCTGTTCCAGGAATGGCGCGGTTGACACCGTTCGTAACTGCCATCGGGCAGTTGCAAACGCTTCAAGCCATAGTGCTCGACATAGTTGGCCGAGGTGAGCTGAAAATTGGTCCACATCGCCACCGGCACGATAAAGCCCAGCACTTGTGGCCCCAACCAAAACACAAGGCCTGACCAAAGTGCTGCCGTCACCGCCCAGCCTTGCACCATTTGGTTTTGCCAATGCAACGGCCCAAGCCCCAATGCTTGTAAACGCTGTGCTTCGTAGTGCCACGCACGCTGGAGGCCGCCGGGCATTTCGCGCCTTAAAAAAGCCCAAATGGATTCGCCCATGCGTGACGAAGCCGTGTCATGCGGGGTGGCCACCTCCACGTGGTGGCCTCGGTTGTGTTCGACACAAAAATGTCCGTATGCGCTGGGAGCCAACACCCACAGCGCCAATGTACGCTCCAGCCGGTTGTGTTTGTGCCCCATTTCGTGTGCGAGGTTGATGCCAAACCCTCCCACGGCACCCGCTGCCAACACCATGGCCAACCAGCCGTGCCATGGCAATGTGTGACTGGCCACAAACCATGCTGAAAACACAAACGCCGCCCACAGCACGGGCACCAATGCATACGTGATGTAGCGGTAATAGGCGTCGTTTTCGAGCTGCGGAACGGCCGATTCGGGCGGGTTGTGGCGCGAGGGTGGAATCAGGCCATCCGCTAAAGGCACCACACCATATAAAAACAGCAATGGCCACCACAAAGCCACCACGTCACCCGTCCACCACATCAACAACGGGCCCGCAGCCACCAAGGCAGGTGAAAACAAAGACAACATCCAGACCCATCGCCAAGTGTCGCGGTAAACCGTTGTTTGCTCGTTGGCTTGGGTGGGTGATGCCATGGGTGGCCAGTGCGTTTCAGTTCAAACTGGCGATGTAGTGGGCCAAGTTTTCTATGTCTTCTTCGCTCAAGGTGCTGGCGACGCTGGTCATGTTGCCTGCATCGTTGTTGCGGTCCTTGGCTTTGAAGTCCTTGAGGGTTTTGACCACGTAATCAAAATTTTGACCCGCCACTTTCGGAATTTCATTTTGACCTTTGAATTCACCCAGATGGCACATGGCGCACAAGGTTTCGTCCGCCTTGGCGATGCCTTTTTTGACCTTATCAGGATCAGCTTTGAAGCGTTTGTTGGTGAGTTTTTGTTCGGAGAAATACGTGGCCAGCTCTTGCATGTCGGCTTTGCTGAGACCCGCGGTCATGGGCGACATCATGTCGTTGTGGCGACGTCCTTCTTGGAAGTCACGCAATTGCAAATAGATGTAACGCGCATTTTGCCCCGCCAGACTTGGCGTATTGGGCATGCTGGAGTTGCCGTTTTCACCATGGCAACCGATACACATGGCCGCTTTGGCAGGCACTTGTGCCACAGACACTGGCGCAACCAGAGAGAGACAAACCGCCAAGGCTGCTGATGCAAAAGAAAAAATAGTTTTCATACAGTTTTCGAAAGACAAACATTCAAAAGGCCTGTGCGCATTTGCATGCACACAGGCCTCGGGCTTAAAACTCAGTCAGCTCAGGGCAGTGTGAACACAACCACAGAGTTGCCGCGCTTGGCGTCGATCTGGTTATTACCACCAGCTGCCACTGCAATGTACTGCTTGCCACCGATGGTGTAAGACACAGCAGGTGCATTGACCCCAGCGCCTGTCTGGTATTCCCACAGTTTCTTGCCATTTTTGGCGTCGAATGCGCGGAACAAACCATTGGCTTCACCGTTGAACACAAGGCCGCCGGCAGTGGCCAACACGCCACCGATCAAAGGCTCGTCTGTGTCAAATTTCCATGCCACTTTGCCAGTGTCGATATTCACAGCTGACAAACGACCGCTTTGCTTTTCGCTGGGGATGGTTTTGAACGCACCGCCCAACCACAGCTTGCCGCCGGGGTACTTGGAAGCTTCCACGTGGTAGGTCATAGGCTGCAGCAAGTTGGCAGCAAATGCCAAACGGGCTTCAGGGTTGATCGCCATGGGGCTCCATTCCACACCACCGTTGGCACCCAACATCATCTTGGCGCCTTCTTTGGTGGGCAATGTCCACAAACCATCTTGAG
>JALRAA010000300.1 GCA_023262645.1 Burkholderiaceae bacterium | reverse complement strand
ATGGTTTTGATTGCGGCGCCATGAACATATTGATTTATTGTTTCCGCGAGCGCGAAGACCTCTACGACATGTACGAAGCGGTGTCTGGCGCGCGAATGCATGCAGCCTATTTCCGTCCTGGCGGTGTTTATCGCGATCTGCCCGACCACATGCCGCAATACCAAGTCAGCAAAATCAAAAATGCCCGCACCATCGCGCGCATGAACGAAAACCGCCAAGGGTCATTGCTCGACTTCATCGACGACTTCACCCGCCGCTTCCCCAAATACGTGGACGAATACGAAACCTTGTTGACTGACAACCGTATTTGGAAACAGCGCACCGTCGGTATTGGTGTGGTCACGCCTGAGCGCGCCAAAAACCTGGGCTTCACCGGCCCGATGTTGCGCGGTTCAGGTATCGCCTGGGATTTGCGCAAGCAACAGCCTTACGACGTTTACGACCAAGTAGATTTTGATGTGCCTGTGGGCACCACCGGCGACTGCTATGACCGGTATTTGGTGCGGGTCGCAGAGTTGCGTCAATCCAACCGCATCATCGGTCAGTGCGTCAAATGGCTGCGCGACAACCCCGGTCCCGTCATCACCGACAACCACAAAGTGGCGCCACCGTCGCGCGAGTCCATGAAAACCAGCATGGAAGAGTTGATCCACCATTTCAAGTTGTTCACAGAAGGCTTTCATGTGCCAGAGGGTGAGGCTTATGCGGCTGTTGAACATCCCAAGGGCGAATTTGGTATTTATTTGGTCAGCGATGGCGCGAACAAACCTTACCGCTTGAAAATCCGTCCACCGGGTTTTGCGCATTTGGCCGCCATGGACGAAATGACACGCGGCCACATGATTTCGGACACCGTGGCCATCATTGGCACCATGGACATTGTGTTTGGAGAGATTGACCGATGAACACGCACACCGACTTTTTCTCGGAACAAACCATGGCCCGGTTTCAACACGAACTGGACAAATACCCCGCTGACCAAAAGCAATCTGCGGTGATTGCCTGTTTATCTATCCTTCAACAAGAGCACGGCTTTGTCACACCTGCCCACGAAAAAGCCTTGGCCCAAGTGCTGGAGATGCCCGTCATGGCGGTGCATGAGGTGTTTACCTTCTACAACATGTTCAATCAGAAGCCCGTTGGTCGCTTCAAGATCAATGTCTGCACCAACTTGCCTTGCCAACTTCGCGGCGGCCAAAAAGCCCTTGAACATTTGTGCAAAAAATTGGATGTGGAAGTGGGTCAGACCACCCAAGACGGCATGTTCACTTTGCAACCCGGCGAATGCATGGGCGCTTGTGCAGACGCACCGGTGCTGTTGGTCAACGACCGCAACATGTGCAGTTTTATGAGCCACGACAAATTAGACCAATTGATTGATGGTCTGCAAAAGGCGGAGGCCCATTCATGAACGTTCAACAATTGTTGGCGCAATTTCAATCCCATGGACTGGAGTCATGTTTCCATGGCCGCCATATTCAGCCGCAAATTTACGCAGACCTCAACGGTCGCAATTGGGGCTTACAAGACTATGTGGCGCGTGGCGGCTATCAGGCGCTGCGCACGATTTTGGGACTGAACGGTGAGGCCGCATGGACGCAAGACCAGGTCATCGCTTGTGTCAAAGAATCGGGATTGCGTGGTCGCGGTGGTGCTGGTTTCCCAACAGGATTGAAGTGGAGTTTCATGCCACGTCAATTCAACGGCCAAAAGTACTTGGTCTGTAACTCGGACGAAGGCGAACCCGGCACCTGCAAAGACCGAGACATACTCGAATACAACCCGCATATCGTGATCGAAGGCATGGCCATCGCTGCTTATGCCATGGGCATTTCTGTGGGTTACAACTACATACACGGTGAAATCTTCCAAACCTATGAGCGCTTCGAGCTGGCGCTGAAAGAAGCCAGAGACGCAGGCTATCTGGGGCAACGCATACAAGGCAGCGACTTCAGTTTTGAGCTGTATGCAGCCCATGGTTTCGGTGCCTATATTTGCGGTGAAGAAACCGCTTTGCTCGAATCACTGGAAGGCAAAAAAGGCCAGCCTCGTTTCAAACCGCCGTTTCCCGCGAGCTTTGGTGTGTATGGCAAGCCCACCACCATCAACAACACCGAAACATTCGCAGCGGTTCCTTGGATCATTCGCCATGGCGGCGCAGCCTATTTGGCTTGCGGCAAGCCCAACAACGGTGGCACCAAGATTTTCTCGGTCAGCGGTGATGTTGCCCGTCCAGGCAATTACGAAATTCCCTTGGGCACACCTTTTTCCCAATTGCTCGAATTAGCGGGTGGTGTTCAAGGCGGCGCTTTGATAGCCGTGATCCCTGGCGGTTCATCTGCGCCGGTGTTGCCCGCATCCATCATGATGGACATCACCATGGACTACGACGCCATCGCC
>JALRAA010000002.1:274-23247 GCA_023262645.1 Burkholderiaceae bacterium | reverse complement strand
TCAACGTCGTGCGACTCAATTTCAGCCACGGCACCGCGCAAGACCACATCGATCGGGCGCGCCTGGTGCGCGAGGCCGCGCAGCGCGCCGGGCGTGAGGTGGCCATCATGGCCGACCTGCAGGGCCCCAAAATCCGGGTGGGCAAATTCGCCCAGGGCAAGGCCGCGCTCAAGACCGGACAGGCCTTTGTGCTCGACGCCCAACGCAGCGAACCGGGCGACGAACACGGCGTGGGCTTGGACTACAAAGAGTTGCCGCGCGATGTGCTGCCGGGTGACACGCTGTTGCTCAACGACGGCCTGATCGTGCTGGAGGTCACCCACGTGGCGGGCGAGCAGGTCCACACCGTGGTCAAGGTCGGGGGTGACCTGTCCAACAACAAGGGCATCAACAAAAAAGGCGGCGGCCTGACCGCTCCTGCCCTGACCGCCAAGGACATGGAGGACATCAAGGTGGCGATGGCCTTCCAGGCGGATTACCTGGCCATCAGCTTTCCAAAAAACGCCACGGACATGGAGCTGGCGCGTCAGTTGGCCAATGTGGCGGGTGCCGAACACAAGCATCGCCCCGGTTTGATCGCCAAAATCGAGCGTGCCGAGGCCATTCCCAACCTGGTCGAGATCTTGCAAGCCAGCGACGGCATCATGGTTGCACGTGGCGATCTGGCGATCGAAGTGGGCAACGCCGCTGTGCCAGCCCTGCAAAAGCACATGATCCGCTTGGCGCAAGAGCACGACAAGGTCACCATCACCGCCACCCAGATGATGGAGAGCATGATCCTGGCGCCCGTGCCCACACGCGCCGAGGTGAGCGACGTGGCCAACGCCGTGCTCGACGGCACCGATGCCGTGATGCTGAGTGCGGAAACAGCGGTCGGCAAATACCCGCTCGAAACCGTGCAACAAATGGCGCAAATTTGCCGTGCTGCAGAAGACGCCGAAGAGGTCGCGCTGGATGCGGATTTCACGGGCAAAACATTCACTTATATCGACCAGACCATCGCCATGGGCGCGTTGTTCACGGCACACCACCTGGGAGCCAAAGCCATTGTGGCGTTGACCGATTCCGGCTCCACACCTTTGTGGATGAGCCGCCACCGCATACACATTCCTATTTATGCATTGACCACCCGCGAAACCACACAACGCCGCATGGCGCTCTACCGCAATGTGCATGCTTTGCTGATGGACACCAGCACCGACCGCGACACCGCTTTGCAGCAAGCCGAGCAACATCTGAGCTCGCGCGGCATTGTCAACAGCGGCGATGTCTATGCCATCACTTGCGGCGAACCCATGGGCTCACCCGGAGGCACTAACATGCTGAAAATTTGCAAAGTCGGCTGAGGTCGACCCGTCGTTTTATCCCTACAGGAAGTACCCCATGGCACTGGTTTCTATGCGCGAGCTGCTTGACCATGCAGCACAACACAACTACGGCATTCCCGCATTCAACGTCAACAATTTAGAACAAGTGCAGGCGGTGATGTCTGCGGCCGATGAAGTGGGTGCGCCGGTGATATTGCAAGCCAGTGCAGGCGCGCGCAAATACGCTGGCGAGTCTTTCATCAAACACCTGATACAGGCTGCGGTGGAAGCTTATCCGCATGTGCCTTTGGTGATGCACCAAGACCATGGCCAAAGCCCCATGGTGTGTCGCGGCGCGATAGAGCTTGGCTTCACCTCGGTCATGATGGACGGCAGCTTGGAAGGCGACGGCAAAACCATCGCCAGTTATGACTACAACGTCAGTGTGACCAGCGAAGTGGTGCAAATGGCGCACAAGCTGGGCATCACGGTCGAAGGTGAGCTCGGTTGTTTGGGTTCGCTGGAAACCATGAAAGGCGACAAAGAAGACGGCCACGGCACAGACGCCACCATGACCCGCGAACAGTTGCTGACCGATCCGGAACAAGCCGCCGATTTTGTCAAACGCACCCAGCTCGACGCACTCGCCATTGCCATCGGCACCAGCCATGGCGCCTACAAATTCACACGCAAGCCCACCGGCGACATCTTGGCCATGGACCGGATTCAAGCCATCCATCAACGCATACCGAACACGCATTTGGTCATGCACGGCTCCTCCAGCGTGCCGCAAGACTTGCTGGCGAAAATTCGTCAATTTGGCGGCGACATGAAAGAGACCTACGGCGTGCCGGTCGAGGAAATCCAAAAAGCCATTCAATTTGGTGTGCGCAAAATCAATATCGATACCGATATCCGTTTGGCCATGACCGCTGCGGTGCGGCAGTTTTTGTTCGAAAACCCCGACAAATTTGACGCCCGCGAATGGCTCAAACCCGCGCGTGAAGCGGCCAAGCAAATTTGCAAACAACGCTACATAGAGTTCGGCTGTGAAGGACAAGGCAGCAAAATCAAATCCACGCCTTTGCCCATGATGGCTGCCAAATACCAACAAGGTCTGTTGGCGCAAAGCGTGCACTGAAAACCGCAGCGCACTCACCCGTCAGGCCCGCCAGTCAAGAGGCGCTTTGCGCTCGCGGGTCGACAGCAACTTGCGGCAACGGTGCAAGCACACATTCGCTGTAACTGGCCCCCTCATTCAACACAAACTGCTTGAATGCCAAATTGACGCCTGACAGTGCGCTGTCGCGCCGGTGAATCAGACACCAATCGATGTATTTGGGCATGTCGACCATGTCGAGCACCGCCATCAACCCGGCCTGTATTTCGGTCTGACACACATGCGCGGACAAAAAGCTGATGCCCATGCCATGCATCACCGCTTGTTTGACCGCTTCGTTGGTCGACATCTCTAGGCTTTTGCGCAAGTTCATATGTTTGGCTTGCACGATTTGTTCAAAAAAAATTCGGGTGGCTGAACCGCGCTCGCGAAAAATCACATCGCTGTGATGCAACGCATCCCACGTCACCTGCTGATGACCCACCAGCGGATGCGCCACAGGCGCCACCATGACATGCGGGTGCCTGGCGAAATGCACCGCTTCTAGCTCCGCGTCCGACGGCGGGTATCCCGTGATGGCGATGTCCAAGCGGTGGTTCAACAGCATCTCCAAAATTTCAGAACGCCGCGCCACCGTGAGCTTGAGCAACACCTCTGGAAATTGCGCATGAAACGCTTTGAGCATGCGCGGTACAAAGTAATGGGCCGGTGACACCACGGCCAAATGCAACAAGCCGCGTGGCCATTGCGTGGCTGGCACATAGGCGGGTTTGTCGCGCCACACAAACGCGTCTGACGCGGCTTGCACCTGCGCATGTATCAAGCGGGCATGTTGCAGCAGCACAGCCCCGGCCTCGGTCAGTTGCTTTCTGTCGTGCGGGTCGAACAAGACGACTTGCAAATCTTGCTCCAGCTGACGCACCATGCGAGACACCGCCGGTTGGGTCATTTGCAAATGCTCAGCCGCCTTGGTGAAGCTGCCAGACCGAGCAACTGCCTCGAAAACCCTGACATGGCGCAAATTCCACAGACCGTCCATTGATCGCCTCCTTGCTAAATTAATCAGTATTTACCCTAGGTAGCCGCTGCATCCCTTCCATGCTGAGCGACAAGATGCGCCGTGAACAGCATTGAACCCATGGATATATAGCTATTTTTGTATAGATAACATGATTTTATAGGTCTTTGATAAATCTTAAGAATTCATAAAATTTACCCACTGTTTACTGAATATTTGCCATGTCAATCGCGTCTCATCCCCCTCGTTTTCCAGCTTGGAATGACCAAACCGCCGCCAACCTTGATGCACCGCAATTGCTGCTCTATCGCTCCAACCTGCTGGGCTCAGACCTGCGCATCACCAACTACGGTGGCGGCAACACCAGCGCCAAGATTTGGCAAACCGACCCCCTGAGCGGCGAGTCGGTGGAAGTGCTGTGGGTCAAGGGCTCGGGTGGCGATGTGGGTTCCATGAAGCTCGACGGATTCGCCACGTTGTGGATGGACAAATTGCGCGGCCTGAAAAAGCTCTACCGGGGATTGGCCCACGAAGACAGCATGGTCGACTACTTGCCGCATTGCACCTTCAACCTCAACCCACGCGCCGCCTCGATCGACACCCCTTTGCATGCGGCTTTGCCCTATGCCCATATCGACCACATGCACCCAGATGCGGTGATTGCGATTGCAGCCATGGAGAACTCGAAGCGCATCACGCAAACCGTGTTTGACGGTCAAGTCGGCTGGCTGCCGTGGTTGCGCCCAGGCTATGAGTTGGGCCAACAACTGGCCGCCTATGACGCCGCGCACCCCGGTTTGCGCGGCATTGTGCTGGCAGGCCATGGGTTGTTCAGTTGGGGCGACACCTCGAAGTCGTGCTTTGAAAACACCGTGGGTTTGATCGAACGCGCACAAAACTGGTTGCTCAAAGAACGCGCGGAACGAAAAGTCAACGTGTTTGGCGGCACCCGTTTTGACACGCTGCCCGCGTCTGAAAGTGCAGCAACACTCCACACACTGATGCCGTTGCTCCGAGGACTGGCCAGCAAAGACAGTCCCAAATTGCTGCACCTCAACACTTCAGATGAAGTGCTGGCATTTGTCAATTCCCACGAACTGACTGAATTGGCCCACATGGGCACGTCATGCCCTGACCATTTTTTGCGCACCAAAATCCGCCCGCTGATCATTCCCGAAGATTTGTACGGCTTACCGCAAGAAGCGCTCAAAGCGAAGCTGGCCGATTTGATCAGCGGCTATTGCAGCGACTACGCCGCCTATTACGACCGCTGCAAACGCCCGGGCAGCCCCGCCATGCGTGACCCCAATCCGGTGGTGGTGTTGCTGCCGCGCATTGGCATGGTGACGATGGCCAAAGACAAATCCACCGCCCGCATAGCAGGCGAGTTTTATGTCAACGCCATCAATGTCATGCGCGAGGCCCATGCCTTGGACCGCTATGTCGGACTGCCCGAACAAGAAGCTTTCGACATCGAATATTGGTTGCTTGAAGAGGCCAAGTTGCAGCGCATGCCCAAACCCAAACCTTTGGTCGGCAAAGTGGCGTTGGTCACAGGCGCGGCAGGTGGCATTGGCAGCAGCATCGCCCAGCGCCTGTTGAGTGATGGCGCTTGTGTGGTGTTGACCGACATCGCCCCCAACGCTTTGCAAGACGTTCAAGCCAAGCTCGCGGCGCGTTTCGGCAAAGACAGTGTGCACGCAGTGGTGTGCGATGTCACCCAAGAGGACAGCGTCAAACAAGCCTTTGCCGCTGCCGTGTTGGCATTTGGCGGGCTGGACGTGTTGGTCAGCAATGCAGGCATTGCCTCCGCTGCGCCCCTCGAAGACACCACACTCGATTTGTGGAACCTCAACCAAAACATTTTGGCCACCGGCTATTTCTTGGTCAGTCGCGAAGCCTTTCGCTTGATGAAAGCCCAAGCCACCGGTGGCTCCATGGTGATGATCGCCAGCAAAAACGGCATGGTCGCCAGCAACCAAGCGACGGCATATTGCGCAGCCAAAGCCGCTGAAATTCAACTCAGCCGCAGCATCGCGCTCGAAGGTGCGCCACTCGGTATTCGCTGCAACGTCGTCAATCCCGATGCGGTGATTCGCGGCTCAAAAATTTGGTCCGGCAAATGGAGCCAAGAACGAGCGGCAGCCAACCAGATCGCAGAAGCTGACTTAGAGGCCTTCTACCGCGACCGCAGCATGCTCAAACGCAGCGTTTATCCCGAAGACATCGCCGAAGCCACCTACCACTTTTGTGCCGAGCACCTGAGCGGAAAAAGCACAGGAAACATTCTGAATGTCGATGCCGGCAACTTGGCTGCATTCACCCGCTGAAACCCGCGCACGTTATTCCCAAAGGCACTCATGACTTCCATCCACACCGAACTGATCGCCGCCCAAAACCAGTCCACGCAAGCAGCGTTTGACAAGGATTACTCCCATTTGGGTGAGCAACTCTCGCGCCGCGACATAGACATTCAGCAGATATGCGCGCAAGTGGCGCAATTTGGCGTGGCCATTCCGAGTTGGGGTGTGGGCACGGGCGGCACGCGCTTCGCCCGCTTTCCCGGACCTGGTGAACCACAGCATGTGTTCGACAAAATCCAAGACTGCGGTGTGATCCACCAACTCACCCGGGCCACACCTGCCGTGTCATTGCACATACCGTGGGACACCTGCAGCGATTGGGGCGAATTGCGCGACGCCGCCCAAGCAGCCGATCTGACATTTGACGCGATCAACTCCAACACGTTCTCCGACCAAAACGGGCAAGCGCACAGCTACAAATTCGGCAGCTTGTCACACACCGATGCCGCCACTCGGGCCCAAGCGGTCGCGCACAACATGCAATGCATTGAAATTGGCCAACGACTGGGGTCCAAGGCCTTGACCGTGTGGGTGGGCGATGGCAGCAATTTTCCGGGTCAACAACATTTCCGCCGCGCATTTGACCGATATCTGGACAGCGCTCGCCAAATTTACCAAGCACTGCCCGACGACTGGTTGATGTTTTTGGAACACAAAATTTGTGAACCAGCGTTCTACAGCACCGTGATTCAGGATTGGGGTTCGAGCTTGATGGCGGCCCAAGCCTTGGGAGACAAAGCGCAGTGTTTGGTAGACCTCGGACACCACGCGCCCAATGTCAACATCGAAATGATTGTGGCCCGCTTGATTGCTGCTCGCAAATTGGCTGGCTTTCATTTCAACGACAGCAAATACGGCGATGACGATTTAGACGCGGGCAGTGTCTCGCCCTACCGGTTGTTTTTGGTGTTCAACGAACTGGTCGCAGCAGCGCATGAGCAAGTGCCGGGGTTTCAACCGGCCTACATGCTGGATCAAAGCCACAACGTCACCGACCCGATAGAAAGCTTGATGTCCAGCGCGATCCAATGCCAGCGTTCCTACGCCCAAGCATTGCTCGTCAACCGCCAAGCGCTGGACGACGCACAACAGGCCAACGATGCATTGCTGGCCACACAACTTCTCAAAGCCGCTTTTCAAACCGATGTCGAACCGATTTTGCAAAAAGTTCGGCGCGACGCCGGTGCCGCCGCTGACCCATTGAACACTTACCGCAGCAGCGGTTACAGACAGCGCATGGCCAGCGTTCGCCAACCTGCTCGCGCCTCTGCCGGCGGCATCGTCTGAACCCATGAACCACGGTATGCCCCCACTGTCCCGTATGCCCTGCGTGGAAATGCGTGGCGCCCGCAAAGCATTTGGCAGCACCATTGCATTGCGTGACGGCAGGCTGCGTTTGTGTCCTGGTGAGGTGCATGCATTGCTCGGTGAAAACGGTGCAGGCAAATCCACTTTGGTCAAAGCCTTGGCAGGCGCCATCACTTTGGACAGTGGTGAATTTTGGGTCGATGGGAAAGCGGTTCAGTTTCATCACACCGCCGATGCACGCAAAGCCGGGATCGCCGTCATCTTCCAAGAGCCCACCTTGTTTGGCGACCTGAGCATCACTGAAAACATTTACATGGGTAACCAACCCACCCATGGCTTGGGCTTGTTGGCGCACAAACAAATGGAAAACCAAGTCGCCGCCATGCTGCAGCGACTGGGTGTGCCACTCAAGCCTTCGCAATGCGTCAACGGTCTGTCGATTGCCGACCAGCAAATCATTGAAATCGCCAAAGCCTTGGTTCAATCGGCCAAAGTGCTGGTGATGGACGAACCCACGGCCGCCTTGTCCAAGCCAGAGGTTGAAAAACTGTTTTCTATCGTGCGCTCGTTGTGCCATGAAGGCGTGGCGGTGCTGTTCATCACCCACCGTTTGGAAGAGGTGTTTGAACTCACACAACAGGTCACCATCATGCGCGATGGCTGCCATGTGTTCTCGGGCCCAACGGCTGAATTGGAAACCAGCACGATCTTGCGACACATGGTGGGCCGCGAGCTCAACGACTACTACCCCAGACCCAAAGCCAGCGCTGGCCAAGTAGCGCTCAAGGTCAGCAACCTGTGCCGCGAAGGCGTGTTTCACGACGTCAGTTTTGAAGTGCGGCAAGGTGAGATCGTGGCGTTGGCCGGATTGGTGGGTGCGGGTCGCTCTGAAATCATTCGTGCCATTTTTGGCATTGACCCCGCCACCCAAGGCGAGGTGTATGTGCACGACACCCCGCTTTCATTGGGTGACCCCGCACTGGCCATGGCATCTGGATTGGCCATGGTGCCCGAAGACCGCCGTGCACAAGGTCTGGTCATGGATGCCTCGATCGTGCGAAACGCCACGCTGACCATGGTTCAGCGTTTGACGAAATGGGGTTTCATGCCGCGCAAAGCCGAAACCGATTTGACCCAGCAATGGGGACAACGACTGCTGCTGAAAGCGAAAGACTTGACGCTGCCAGTCTCGACCTTATCCGGCGGCAACCAACAAAAAGTGGTGCTCTCCAAATGGATGGCCACCGGCCCCAAAGTGCTGCTGATCGATGAACCCACACGTGGCATTGACGTCGGTGCCAAAGCCGAGGTTTATCGGGCCATCGCGAAATTGGTTGAAGAAGGGCTGGCGGTCTTGATGGTCTCGAGTGAATTGCCAGAAATATTGGGCATGGCAGACCGGGTATTGGTGATCCATGAGGGGCGCATCAGCGCAGAGTTGAAGCGCGACGAAGCCCGAGAAGAAAACATCATGGCGGCAGCTTTGGGGCAGCGGTCTGCTTTCCACCATGCACCAGTCCCTGTGGTCGAAGCGATAGGGCATTGACATGAACACCCTTGCTACCACCCCACGCGAGCGTTCACCCGGTTCATGGTTGATCGCGCTGACCCAATCGCGCGAATCCAGTTTGGCCTTGGTGTTGATACTGGTCATTTTGGCCACGGCATTGGCCAATCCCCGGTTTGTCAGTCCCCAAAACATCCGAGACATGGCATTGAATGTCTCCATCATTGCTTTGCTGACCACCGGTCTCACCACCGTGATGTTGATGCGGCACATTGATTTATCCATCAGCTCGGTGGTTGGATTGAGTGCATTTTTGGTCGGAGATCTCTACACACACTGTCCCGACACTTCCATGCCTGTGGCGATTGGCTTGGGATTGGCCATCGGTTGTTTGGCTGGCGCTGTCAACGGTTGTTTGGTCACGTGGGGTCAGGTTCCCTCGTTGGTGGCCACCCTCAGTACCTTGTATGTGTTTCGTGGCATCGACTATGCCTGGGTTCAAGGGCGGCAAATCAATGCCACGGCGCTACCCGCCGACATGACGGCGCTGGGTTCTGGCGATTATTTGGGCGCACCCATCATGACTTGGATCGCCGTGGCGCTGCTGTTGGTCATGGCTTTTTACTTGAAGAACTTCAAAAGCGGGCGAGAGTTTTATGCCATCGGATCCAACCCTGAAGGCGCACGTTTAGCGGGAATTTCGGTCAAGCGAAGAGAGTTCATCGGGTTTTTGATATGCGGCACCACCGCTGGTTTCGCGGGAGTGTTGTGGTTGGCGCGTTTTGGCACGGTCAATGCCTCCAGTGCGAACGGCATTGAGTTGCAGGTGGTAGCGGCTGCCGTGGTGGGCAGTGTGTCTATCGCCGGCGGATCCGGCACGGTATTGGGTGCCACCTTGGGCGCTTTGTTGTTGAGCGTGATCGCCAGTGCACTGGTGATTTTGCGGGTGTCCTCATTTTGGCAATTGGCCATCCAAGGCGCGTTGATTTTGGGGGCCATCGCATTGGACGCTTTGCTTTCAAGAACCCTTTTGGCACGCACCTCTAAAAAGCGAGCACGACATGCTTAAACGATTCAATCTGTCTTGGGACAGTGCCCTGTGTGTGGTGTTGGTGCTGAGCCTGTTGACCGCCAAACAGATTTCCAGCGATTTTTGGGGCACGGACAATCTCAGCAACTTGTTGGCCAGCGTGGTGGAAATCGCGCTGATGGGCTTGGGACTTGCCTTGTTGGTGGTGGCGGCTGAAATCGATATTTCGATCGCGGCCATTTTGGGTCTGGCCAGCGGTCTTTTGGGGCTTTTGCACAAGCATGGTGTGCCGATGCCAGTGGCCATCGGTTTGGCGTTGCTCGCTGGCGCGGCCGCCGGTGGGCTTAACGGGTGGTTGGTCACACGCCTCAAGCTTCCGTCTTTGGCAGTCACGATAGGCACCATGGCCTTGTTTCGCGGCATCACTTACATCTTGTTGGGTGATGAGGCCGTGGCTGATTTTCCTGACGAATACACCGCTTTTGCACTGGGCAATTTTGGCCACACATTTTTGCCCTTGACCTATGTTTGGTTGCTGATCCCGCTTGCCGTGGTGTTCATTGCCTTGTTGCAGTTCAGTGGTCTGGGTCGGCTGATTTACGCCATAGGCGCCAACGAAACCGCAGTTCGCTTCTCGGGTGTCAATGTGGTGCGCATCAAGTGGTGGTTGTTTGTGGTGTGCGGCCTGATGAGTGCATTGGCAGGCGTGGTCTACACCTTGCGATTTTCAAGCGCCCGGGCTGACAACGGCATGGGTTTCGAACTGAACGTGGTGGCCGCGGTGCTGTTTGGTGGCATCAGTATTTTTGGCGGCAAAGGCACTGTGGTGGGTGTGTTGTTGTCTGTGTTGGTGATTGGCGTGTTGAACAACGCGCTGACGCTGTTTGACATCTCGAACGAAATTCTCACCATCGTGACCGGCTTGCTATTGCTTTCGTCGGTACTCGTTCCCAATTTGCTCACGCGCTGGCGACAAGCGCAGCTGCACCGGGAGGCTGTCAAAACCTCAGCCTTGCCACTTCCCCCCTCATAACCCACAAGAAGCAGGGCCTACCTGACATTTTTTTCAACCCCCCTAGGAGACACCATGATTTTCAAATTCAACCGTCTGACTTCTGTGTTGTGCCTGAGCACGATGCTGGTAGCCAGCGCTGTCAGCGTGCAAGCACAAGAGATCAAAAAAGGTTTATCGATTGCCTTTTTGCCCAAACAAATCAACAACCCTTACAACGTCATCACCGGTGGCGGTGTAGATGAAGCGGTCAAAGCGCTGGGCGGAAAAAGCAAGATGGTGGGACCTTCTGACGCAGGCGCGTCTTCGCAAGTGTCTTACATCAACACCTTGATCACACAAAAACAAAACGCCATCATCGTGTCGGCCAACGACCCGAATGCGTTACTCCCTTACTTGAAAAAAGCCGCAGACGCTGGCACCAAAATCGTCGCGGTGGATTCGGATGTGGGCGAAGAAGGCCGCGCGCTGTTCATCAACCAAGCCAACAGTGAAGGCATTGGCCGCGCACAAGTTCAGCTCATGGCCAAATTGATCGGCGGCAAAGGTGAATTCGCCATCTTGTCAGCCACCCCCAATGCCACCAACCAAAACACTTGGATCAAATGGATGCAAGAAGAGTTGGAAAAGCCCGAATACAAGGACATGAAGCTGGTCAAAATTGCCTACGGCAATGACGACGACCAAAAATCGTTCATCGAAACACAAGGTTTGCTTCAAGCCTACCCCAACCTCAAGGGCATCATTTCCCCCACCACCGTAGGCATCTCAGCAGCCGCTCGTTATTTGTCCACTTCGCCAATGAAAGGCAAAGTGCAATTGACAGGTCTGGGTACGCCCAACCAAATGCGTGAATACATCAAAAACGGCACCGTGATCGCTTTCCAACTTTGGAACCCTGCCGACTTGGGCTATCTGGCGGCATACGCGGCAGGCCACTTGGCCTCGGGCCACATCACGGGCAAAGCCGGTGAGACATTCACCGCAGGCAAATTGGGCAAATACACCGTCGGTGAAAAAGGCGAAGTGATTTTGGGCGCGCCCACCACTTTCGACAAAAACAACATCGATAAATTCAATTACTGATAAGCGCTGTGGCTGACAGGGTGTTTCACCCTGTCGCTCAAGCAACACTTCATATTCCACATTCCATATGCATCCATTTCCTTTTAAAGTGGGTTTGTTCGGCGTAGGCTTAAACACGTATTGGCCGCAATTCGATGGCTTGAAAGCGCGTTTACAAGGGTACATCCAAGAAGTAGCCCAACAGATTCAACGCCCGGATGTCGAGGTGTTGAATTTGGGCTTGGTCGATGACATCGACAAAGCGTTTGCTGCCAGCCACGCGTTGCGACAAGCCGATGTGGATTTGGTTTTTTTATACGCAACCACGTATGCGGTATCGAGCACCGTGTTGACAGCGGTGGCGCGGGTCAAAGTTCCTGTGGTGGTGCTTAACCTGCAACCAGAAGCCGCGATCGATTACCAGCGCCTCAATGCCATGGGCGACCGCACACGCATGACCGGCGAATGGCTGGCCTACTGTGCTTCATGCACGGTGCCCGAAATCGCCAATGTGTTTCAACGCGCCCACATACCGTTTCACCAAGTCACCGGCGTGCTGCATGGTGACCCGCATGTTTGGAAAGAGATCCATGGCTGGGTAGATGCTGCAAAAGTGGCGCACACCATGGCGCACAACCGACTCGGTGTCTTGGGCCGTTACTACAACGGCATGTTGGACATCTACACCGACATGACCTTGCAATGCGCCACGTTTGGCGGTCATATTGAAATATTGGAAATGGACGAATTGGCCGAGGAATGTCGGTCGGTGTCTGAGTCAGAGGTCGCCGACAAACTTGCCCAATTCCACGGCGAGTTTGATATTCAAAAAGACTGTGGCGCAGACGATTTGGTGTTGGCCGCCCGAACCGCCGTCGGCTTAGACCGTCTGATCGCGCATCACCAACTCGGCGCCATGGCTTATTTTTGTGATTCGGTGCCCGGGCATGTGCACGAACAACTCATCAGTTCCATCATTTTGGGTGCTTCGGCCCTGACCTCGCAGGGCGTGCCGATCGCTGGCGAATACGAAATCAAAAATGCCCAAGCCATGAAAATCATGCACAGCTTGGGCGCTGGCGGATCGTTCACCGAGTACTACGCGGTCGATTTCAACGACGATGTGGTGCTGATGGGTCACGACGGCCCGGGTCACAGCGGTATTGCCCAAGGCAAAACCAAAGTCCGCCCCCTGCAGGTGTTTCACGGAAAAGTCGGCACCGGGGTCAGTGTAGAAATGTCGGTGAGGCATGGGCCGGTGACCTTGTTGTCGGTGGCAGAACAACCGGGTGGCCAATTGCAATTGTTGTGCGCGCAAGCCGAGTCGGTGAGCGGCCCGATTCTTGAAATCGGCAATACCAACAGCCGCTACCGGTTTGACATAGGCGCACGTGGCTTCATAGAACAATGGAACCGGCATGGGCCAGCCCACCACTGCGCGATTGGCGTGGGCCATGTGGCTGATCGAATCCACAAATTGGCCGCCTTGTTGAACATAGACTGCACGCAAGTGTGTTGAGCGCATGAATACCCCCCACAAAACCGCGTTCAAAATGTTTTTGCACGCGGGCCAACGAGAGGAATACCAACGACGACATGATGCGATATGGCCAGAGTTGGTGAATCTGCTCAAAGCCAGTGGCATCAGCGACTACAGCATTTACCTAGACGAAACACACCACGTGTTATTCGCTGTTTTGCGCACCAGCAACAACCACGCCATGGATGCGCTGCCGCAACACCCGGTGATGCAACGCTGGTGGCAACACATGAAAGACATCATGCGGTGTCACGCTGATGGCTCTCCCGTGGTCGAGCCTTTGCATTGCTTGTTTCACTTGGATTGAGACTTCGCATGTCACTGACTTTGGTACTCGACATTGGCAAGACACATGCCAAATTGGTGTTGATCGATGCAGACGGGCAGGTGGTGGATCGCCGCAGCCACGCCAACACCGCGGAGCATGCTGCGGGCTATGTGGCCTTGGGTGTCGCGTCGCTGACCCAATGGTTGTTGACCCAAGTGCCGCAACTGCCACGCCGCTCAGACATTTCACACATCAGCATCACCACCCATGGCGCAGCTTTTTGTCCCATGGACGAAAACGGTCTGGTGTTGCTTCCCATGGATTACGAATGGAATGGCTACGGCGACTTTCATCCGCAATTACAACAACGCGCCTGCGTGTTCGAAGAAACCGGTTCACCCGCTTTGCCGTTGGGTTTGAACGCAGGATTGCAATTGGCTTGGTTCAAGCATTTCGAGCCGCAAGCCTGGTCGCGCGTGCGGCATCTGCTGCCCTATCCGCAATACTGGGCTTGGTGGTTTTGCGGGCAATTCGCCAGCGAGGTGTCGTCATTGGGATGCCACACCCATTTGTGGTCGCCGCATGAGCACAGCCATTCCAGTTGGGCTTGGTCACAGGGGTTTGATGCGCTGTCGCCCCCCTTGCAACCGGCCTGGTCTGATTTGGGCCAGCTGCGTCCCGAATTGGCGGCATGCTTAGGGCTGCCAGCAAACACCTGGGTCAAGGTAGGCGCGCACGACAGCAATGCGTGTTTGGCCCGCTATCTGCACACCATGCCAGGTGCAACGGTGGTGTCCACCGGAACCTGGGTGGTGATCATGGCCACGCACGGGCAACCTGTATCACTCAACGCCAAACGCGATGAACTGCTCAATGTGAGTGTGGAAGGCCAGTGCATCCCGACAGGTCGTTTCATGGGCGGACGCGAATACGCGGTGTTGGCAGGCGAGGCCAGCCCGGCCTTGGCAGATATCGAGCACCTAGAGCAATTGCTCCAAGGCGGTTGGCGCGCCACACCGTCTTTCTGTGAAGCAGGTGGTCCGTTCGCCGGTCAGCCCGGCAAAGTCTGGCAACACGATCATGCAGTGGCGCTTGAAGATGTGCCTTTGAATTTGCGCCCGGCATTGGCCGCTTGGTATGCCGCAGAAACATCGGTACACATCATTCGCCATTTGAGTGCCGACCAAACCTCGCCCGTCATTTTGGAAGGACCCTTGTCCTACAATGAAGCGTATGTGGCGGCCATGGCTGCCTTGCTTGATAAATACGCTGTCTGGCGCTCTACCGACGAGCTCGAAGGCACTGCCAGAGGGGCATGGATGTTGGCACAGTGGCACACACGCCAGTCTTTCCAAACCGGCTTGTCTTTGGTGCAACCCCACAGCAGCGTGCAACACTTACTGGCCACCTGCTATGAATCCAACGCTGCATTCACACACCCTCGGGTCTCTTCCTTTGCTCGCCCGAGGCAAAGTTCGTGACAACTATGCCGTGGGGAATGACCGCATTCTGATGGTCGCTTCTGATCGCATCAGCGCGTTTGATGTGGTCATGAACGAACCCATCCCCGGCAAAGGCGCATTGCTCACGCAAATGGCCTTGTTTTGGTTTGACAAGCTGGGGCATATTTGCCCCAACCACTTGACCGCCGACGCCCCGGAATCGGTGGTCACCGACGCCGAAAAACCTTATGTGGTGCAACGTGCCATGCTGGTCCGTCGTTTGCAACCTATTCCTGTCGAAGCGGTGGTGCGCGGCTATCTCGCTGGCAGTGGCTGGAAAGAATACCAACACCACCGCTCGGTTTGCGGTGTGCCCTTGCCAGAAGGTTTGCACAACGCTTCCCGTTTGCCAGAGCCCATCTTCACGCCTGCCGCCAAAGCGCCAGCTGGCTCTCACGATGAAAACATCAGCTTCGAACAAACGGTGGACATGATCGGCCAAGACCTGGCAGAACGGATTCGCACCATCAGCATCGCGCTGTATGAAACTGCGTATGACATTGCGGCAGCCAAAGGCATTTTGATTGCCGACACCAAGTTTGAATTTGGCTTGAGCCCAGACGGCACATTGGTGTTGATGGACGAAGTGTTGACACCCGATTCATCGCGCTATTGGCCAGCAGAGGCTTACCGCGAAGGCGCAAACCCACCGAGTTTTGACAAACAGTATTTGCGCGACTGGCTGGAAACGGCGCAAGTGGATGGGGCCGCGTGGAACAAATCACCGCCTGCACCGACCCTGCCCGAAGAAGTTATCTCGCTCACCGCCGCCAAATACCAAGAAGCCTGGGCGCGGTTACAAGCGGCTGGCTGATACCGGTCAGTTCAGCGCCATGCTCAATTTACGGCGATAACGAGACAGCAATTCGGCTTGCGGATCGTCCAGGGCAGCGGCCTTGCCGGTCAATTCGATACCCCCTGCACTTTTTCCGGGCACCGCTTGTTCACCTTTGGGCTTGGGGGGTGTGAGCAACTCCAAAATGGCCACGATGTTTTTGCGCGCCACTTGGTCGTTCCAGGTTTTGTCGCGCATGACAATTTCCAACAACTCGTCCATGGCAGCTGTCCATTCAGCGGCTGCCATCAGCAAACGGGCCTTGGCCAAGCGGGTATCGAAATCGCGTTTGTTTTTGTCGATCAAGGCATCCAACTGCGACATCGGCCATTGGGCACGTTCATCGGCGTGTGCAAATTGCAAGGCTTGGCCCCAATGGTGGAGTGCTTCGAAACGCAACTGCAAAGGGATTTGCGCCATGGCGGGTGCCAGCGCCGACTGGGCCTTGTCCAACTCGCCCACCGCCATCAGCAATTTCACATATTCGTAGCGTGCGTCGTCATTGGCCGGGTTGACCGCCAGCGCTTCTTGCAACTTGGCCAATGCGGCATCGGCATTGCCCTCGGCCAGCAACGCCTCGGCGGCGTTCACGTCTTGTTCGGCGATCAACGCTTCTTCGCCGGGCACGTGTTTGTCTAAGAACTCGCGCACTTTGCCCTCGGGCAACGCGCCCATGAAACCGTCAGCGGGCTTGCCGCCTTTCATCAGCACACAGGTGGGAATGCTGCGAATGCCAAAGGCTTGCGAGAGTTGCTGTTCATCGTCTGAATTGATCTTCACCAATTTGAAGCGGCCAGCGTATTCCGCTTCCAATTTTTCCAATACCGGGCCCAGCGATTTGCATGGACCGCACCAAGGCGCCCAAAAGTCCACCAGCACAGGCAATTCGGTCGACGCCAAAATCACTTCGGCCTCAAAATTCTCAACAGTCACATCAATCATGGGTGTCAGGTCCGCAGGAATAAAATCCGTCACTCTACCGTGCAAGGCGTACATGGCCTGCACATCGTTCAACCGCAAGCTTACCCGCAGTTCAACTGCCCCACATCATGGCCTCTTTTCTTGTCGGTGTTGTCATGGGCTCCAGTTCTGACTGGGACACCATGCAACATGCAGTCGAACTGTTGCAGTCTTTTGGCGTCGCGCACGAAACACGCGTGGTGTCTGCCCACCGCATGCCTGACGACATGTTCGAGTACGCCGCTTCGGCGCAATCGCGGGGATTGCAAGCCATCATTGCCGGGGCCGGAGGCGCTGCCCATTTGCCGGGCATGTTGGCGGCCAAAACCACCGTGCCTGTGCTTGGCGTGCCGGTGCCCAGCAAGCATTTGCAAGGCATAGATTCCCTGCACAGCATCGTGCAAATGCCCAAAGGCATTCCGGTGGCCACCTTTGCCATTGGCGCTGCGGGCGCAGCCAATGCCGCTTTGTTTGCGGTGGCCATGTTGGCTTTGCACCGGCCAGATCTGCAACAAGCCTTGCAAACCTATCGCCAACAGCAAACGCAGGCAGCGCGGCAAATGACCCTGCCACCACAGGCATGACCCGGCTTGCATTGCAACCCGGTGCCACGCTGGGGGTGCTGGGTGGCGGCCAATTGGCGCGCATGTGGTCCCATGCGGCGCAAAGCATGGGTTATCGCACCGCCGTGCTCGACCCGGATGTCCACAGCCCAGCGGGTTTGATCAGCCATGTGCACGTGCCCACCGCATACCTCGACCCGCAAGGTCTGGCTCGCCTGGCCAGCGAATGCCAAGCCGTCACCACCGAATTCGAAAACGTGCCGGCGCAGGCGCTGGCGCAGTTACAAGCCCATCTGCCGGTGTCGCCCAGTCCGGCGGCGGTGCAAGTGGCGCAAGACCGCGCTTTGGAAAAAGCCCATTTTGTGCGTTGCGGTGTACCTGTCGCACCGCACCACGTGCTGGCCCATGCCGACGATTTGCCAACCGTTCCCAACCATCTCTTGCCAGGCATCTTGAAAACCACGCGCTTGGGTTATGACGGCAAAGGCCAAGTCAGGGTGAACACACGCACCGAATTGGCTGCGGCCTTGGCGCAGTTACAAAACGGCCATGCCGATGTGGTTTGCATCCTCGAAAAACGCTTGCCATTGGCAGGCGAATGCTCGGTCGTGTTGGCGCGTGGGCAGGACGGCGACTGCGTGTATTTGCCGGTGCAACTCAACCAGCATCGCGACGGTATTCTTGCCATCACTGAAGTATTTGAAGACGCCTTGCCTGCCGCTACAGCGCAACATGCCATAGACGCCGCCACACACATCGCCCGCGAACTCGATTACGTCGGCGTGCTGTGTGTCGAATTTTTCATGCTGCAAGACGGGCCCGACAAGGACGCGTTAGGGCCATTGGTGGTCAACGAAATAGCGCCTAGGCCGCACAACAGCGGACACCACAGTATCGACAGTTGTGACCTGTCGCAGTTTGCGTTGCAAGTGCGCTGCATGGCTGGCCTGCCTTTGACACAGCCTCGTTTGCACAGTCCATGCGTCATGCTGAATGTATTGGGCGATGTTTGGTGGCTGGGTGGCCGCAACGACCAAGCCCCCGATTGGGCCGCCATGTTGGCTTTGCCCGGCGTGCATCTGCATATGTATGGCAAAACCGACGCGCGTCCCGGTCGAAAAATGGGACACATCACCATCACAGCCAGCAGCATCACCCAAGCGCGCACGGTCGGTGCGCAAGTGGCCGCCATGCTCGGATGGGCGGCATGACAGCTGCGCGGATGCTGGGCGACAGCGATGCAGACATTGCATACGCGGCGCACACGTTGGCACGCGGTGAATTGCTCGGCTTGCCCACCGAAACGGTCTACGGATTGGCCGCCGATGCCCTCCAGCCAGAAGCGGTTGCTGCCGTGTTCAAAGCCAAGGGGCGGCCAGCCAACCATCCGTTGATCGTGCATGTGGCCAGCGCATCCCATGTGAGCGAATTTGCCCAAAACATTCCTGCGTGTGCGCAAGCCTTGATGGATGCCTATTGGCCAGGGCCGCTCACGTTGATTCTCCAACGCCGCGAAGGTGTGGCTGAGGCTGCGGCGGGTGGACACCCGACCATTGCCTTGCGTTGTCCGTCCCATCCCTTGGCGTTGAAACTGCTGCAACACGCTTGGCATTTGGGCGTCAAAGGGGTGGCGGCACCCAGCGCCAATTTGTTTGGCAAAGTGTCACCGACCACCGCTCAGCATGTGCGGGAAGCGTTTCCCGATCTGACGTTGCTCGATGGCGGTGCTTGCCAAGTGGGCATCGAGTCCACCATCGTCGACATCAGCCAAGGTAGGCCGGTGCTGTTGCGTCCCGGCATGTTGCAAGTGGCCCAACTCTCGCAGCTGGCCGGTCAACCCGTGCTGCGGGCGCAACCCGAACCTTCAGCATCAACGCCTGCGGCACCGGGAACGCTGGCATCGCATTACGCCCCGCGTGCCCGTGTGCATTTGTACACAGGCCCACAGATCGAACAATTCGCTGCCACATGCCCTGGCCGACTGGCGGTGTGGTCTCGCACACCGTTGTCGCTGCCGGACAGTGTGCTGTGGCGGGCCATGCCTGCGCTGCCTGCCGACTGCGCACACGACTTGTTTGCCCAATTGCGCTCGCTGGATGCGACGGGGGTGGACCATATTTGGGTGGAAACACCGCCGGATGCGGAAGCATGGGACGGTGTGCGTGACCGTTTACAACGCGCCAGCCACCCCGCTTCACCGCACTGACCGCCCCAGGTTTTTGCACAGGGGCGCTGGGTCAGCGCCTGTTGACGCACACCGCTTGCAGCACTTTCTCTTCTTTGCTGCCGGCATGGACCGACAGCCATGTCAGGGTTTGCGGTTTTTTCAGCAAGAGGCCGTCCCAGCCCTGCGTCACGTCGTGTTCGATGGCTTTGATGTGGTTGTTCTCCACCACCGTGCGCAGCAGCCACAGCCATTGCCGGTCGGCACAATGCACACTGATTTGCCATTGTTCATACAGGTAAGGGCTGTTGGCAGAGCGTTTTTGTAACCACACGGTGCGAAATGGGCCGTTGCGCGATACACCTTGGGTATCCACGCCGTAGTACGTGCCGTCGCTGGTCAACTCGATGGTGTGCCACACGGTTTGGGTATCCACCGCATAACTGCTGGGCGCCTGCGGTTTTAAACGGCTGCAACCGGACAACCACAGCATCACACCCAAAGCACACCAGCTTGCCATCCATCGCGTTGTGTTCATTCTTGGCCATTGGACAATTTCAACGCTTTGATTTTGTTAAATCTGAATTTGGTTTTTGTTGAATAAATGGTTTTTATCGGTTGTCTTTGCCTGCGGTCCAATCAATCAACGCATCCATCACTGGGCGGGCTTGGTTGGCATGGGCATGGTTGACCATGGCCACCAACACAAAACGCTGACCCTGGGCAGCATCGACATAACCGGCGATGCCCATGACATCGCGCAGGCTGCCGGTTTTCAAATGCGCCATGGCGCTGCTTTTGCTGCGCTTGAGCGTGCCATCCAAACCGGTGATCGGCAACGACGCCATCAACTCCGGCATGAAGCCTTGGCCCCACGCCCATTGCAACAAATAGGCCATGGACTGCGCCGTGATTCGCGCGTCACGGCTCAAGCCAGAGCCTTTGTCCAGCAAAGGGGGTTCTGCCAGGGGTAAACGTTCACGCCACCAGGTATTCACTGTGTCTGAGGCGGTGTTGGCGTTGCCGTTACCGCGTTTTTGTGCGCCCAATGTCAAAAAGACTTGGTCTGCCATCACGTTGTTGCTGAATTTGTTGATGTCACGCACCAACTCTGCCAAGGTGGCGGATTCGTGCGTCAACACGGGCTTGGCACCACTGGGTACCGACCCATCGCGCACGCTGCCGCTGAGTTGCCCACCGAGTTGCAACCACATACCTCCGACGGCGCGAGACGCAAATTGCAAAGGGTCGCTGTACGCCACTGGCCAGGTTTTTTCGCCGCAAGACAGCGGATAAGTACCCGCAAAACCGATGGACAAAGCTTGCTGAAAGTCGGCTTTCAAACCGGTGCGGTAATCGTTGCAATCCCCTGCGCTCAATGGCACGGTGGCAGGCCATTTCACACCTGCCAACGGCGGCTCTATGTGAACCCGCGCCACTTTGTGCGCAGGGTCTGGCACAAATTGCACCAGCAACGATTTGAAATTGATCAGCAGCGCATCTGGCGCAGCGTTGTAAGGCCGCAAGGGCTCGCCATCAAAACCCCCCGGGTCTTGGGCCGGCACACTGAAGACGCTGCGGTCGAGCACGATGTCGCCTTGGATCTGGCGTATGCCCAATGCTTGTATGCGGCGCATCAGCAACCACAATTGCTCAACCCCTAAGCGCGGGTCGCCACTGCCCTGTATGTAGACATTGCCCTGCCAGACACCGTCGCGCAATTGGCCCTCTAAAAACACCGGCGTGCGCCAAGTGAACGCTGGGCCCAACAAATCCAAGGCGGCCGTGGTGGTGACCAATTTCATCAACGACGCAGGGTTGCGCGGTACGGCGGCTTGGTGCTGCAAACGCGGCGGCGCCGTTTGCACAGGCAACACCACCACGCTCAGGGATTCGGGTGGCAGTCGCGCCGCATTCAGAGCTTCTTGCACGCTGAGCGGCAGCGTGTGAACCGGTTGTGCATGAACTGCCCCAGCCACACCAGCCACGGCGACAACATGCCAAAGGATTGTGAACAAACGCCATGTCATGTGTCGATTATCAAACGGGTCGACCCAGCACAGATAATGCTGGCATGCAATCTTTCATGAAACAGCTGCTCAGTGGCCATTCACCTCGCAGCGGTTTGTGGGCCGCGCTGGTCACCGTCACCATTTGGACCGCTTTCATCATCATTGCGCGCGCTTCTGCACAACATACTTTGTTGCCGTTGGACATCACGTGGGCCCGCATCGTCGGCGCCAGTGTCATTTTGTTGCCATGGTCATGGTGGACGGTGCGGCAACAACGGCGCGTGCAACCCCACACCGGTTCGTTCGGTGGTTTGTCACCCTTGCCTTGGCGCATCACCGTGGTGACTGGGTTTTTTGGTGGCTTTGCCTATGCTGTGTTCGCTTACAGCGGCTTCTTTTTTGCACCTGCCGCGCACGGTTCGGTGTTGATGCCGGGCAGCTTGCCCTTGTGGACCAGTGTGTTGGCGGTGTTTTTATTGGGTGAACGGTTGCACGGTTACCGGCTACTGGGATTGGCCATGATTTTGTCCGGCGATTTGCTCGTGGGCGGCAGCAGTTTGTGGCATGCCTTCGATGGTGGCACGGTGTGGATAGGAGACCTGTTGTTCATGGCGGCCAGCGCTTGTTGGTCAACCTACAGCGTGCTCAGCCGTCGGTACCAACTACAGCCCGTACCAGCCACCATGGCGATCACGTGTTTTGCTTTTTTCAGTTTTGTGCCGCTGTATGCATTGCTGTGCAGTGTGGGGGTGTTGACCACCCACTTGTGGACCGCCCCTTGGCAAGAAGTGCTGTGGCAAGCGTTGTTCCAAGGCGGTGGATCGGTGGTGTTGTCTGGCATCAGTTTCACGCTGATGATCCGCGCTTATGGCCCGGTGCGCTCGACCATGTTGACTTCGCTGGTACCTGGTCTGTCGGCAGTGGGCGCGGTTTTTTGGCTGGGTGAGCCCTTGAGCTGGCAGGTCTTACTCGGCTTGTCGTTGGTCACGCTGGGCATTGTGTTTGGGGTGCAAACACCGCGTTCTGTGAGTTGGAAGCCTGCAGCATGAAATTGTTGGCCTTGGATTGCAGCACCGATCGCCTGTCGCTGGCCGTGCAACATGAAGACCGCGTTTTCACGCACCACGGCTTGGCTGGGGCGCAAGCATCGGGGACAGTGATCGACGCGGTATTGGCATTGCTGGTGCAAGCCGAATTGCCGATGGCGTCATTGCAAGCGATTGCATTTGGACGCGGGCCCGGGGCTTTCACGGGATTGCGCACAGCATGCTCGGTGGCGCAAGGGCTGGCCTCGGCACCCGATGCGTTCATCGGCCTGCTGCAAGGCCGTAACTTCGGCAAGCAGCTGGTCAAGCTGATCTGACGCCTGACCTGCGCGTGCGATGACCGCGTCGATCCG
>JALRAA010000002.1:0-264 GCA_023262645.1 Burkholderiaceae bacterium | reverse complement strand
GGACGCGCGCATGGGTCAGGTCTACGCCGGTGCCTATGAGCGGCAGGCAGACGGTTGGGCCACGATGACCGCGCCGATGCTGTGCGAACCCCAACATTGGGTTTCACCTGTCGCTTGGCAAGGTTTGCCCATGGTGCTGGCGGGCAATGCCATGGCCGTGCATGAAAGCCGTTTGCAACCCTTGGTCCACTATAGATTTGTAGATTTGGGATTATATTCTCTTCTTTGACCCCGTCTATTAATTTATTTGTTGCGACAGTGGAT
>JALRAA010000029.1 GCA_023262645.1 Burkholderiaceae bacterium | reverse complement strand
AACCGATGACACCCACATCGGCCCAAGTGAGGGTGGGATAGTTGAAGATGGAGCTGTATTTGGCGCGGCCTGTGTGCAGGGCATCCAGCATTTGATCGCGGCTGGTGCCCAAGGTTTCAGCGGCGCTGTACAAATACAAACCGTGTCCGCCTTCGTCTTGCACTTTGGCAATCAAAATGGCTTTGCGCTTTAGGCTCGGTGCGCGGCTGATCCAATTACCCTCCGGCAACATGCCCACAATTTCACTGTGCGCATGTTGGCTGATTTGTCGAACCAGCGTTTTGCGGTAAGCCTCTGGCATCCAATCCTTGGCTTCTATCTTGCCGTCTGCATCAATCACTGCATCAAAACGGGTTTGCGCTTGCGCCAGCAACTGCTGCTCCTGCGCGGAGAGTACGGGCTTGAGATCGGCTACTTGACCAGGGTTACCAGGGCCGTCGGGCACATTGAATGATTGTGTGTACATAGATTCACCTGTGAGTGGGACGCCCTATCTTAACTGATACAAAATTCTATGAAAAATAGATTTTTATGTATCATGTTGATGGCAAACAACACTTCCGTGTCATTTCAGACAAACCATGGCTTCACAGACCGACAAGCGCATCCAACGATTCATCCAAAAAGAACGTGTCCAGGCGGGTTCGCTGATCATTTCTCTGTTTGGTGATGCCGTTTATCCCCGAGGTGGCTCTGTCTGGCTGGGTTGCCTCATCCGACTGCTTGAGCCTTTGCAAGTCAACGAAAGGTTGATCCGAACAGCCATTTTTCGGCTGGTCAAAGACGATTGGCTGCAAACCGAAACACAGGGCAGGCGCACCAACTATTTGTTGAGCGCCAGCGGTGTCAGCCGAATTGCTGCCGCTTCACAACACATCTACGCCAGCCGATCACCCGTTTGGGATGGTCAGTGGCGACTGCTCATGCTGTCCTCGGAGGTCACCCCAAAAGACAAAGAGCGGCTCAAAAAGGCTTTGCGCTGGCAAGGTTTCGGCACATGGCAAAACCAGGCGTTTGTCCATCCCAGTGCCGATTTGAACCAGGCGTTTGAAGGGTTGCAACGCGAAGGACTCGGCCCCTTACAAAAATGTTTATGGCCGATCAAAGCCAAGGGTTTACCACTGCAAGGTCGCCTGAGTGACAGTGATGTCGTGGCGCAATCATGGGGCTTAGACGAGCTTGCCATGCACTATCAACAATTTGTGAAAACGTATCAGCCGCTGTTAGATGAATGGCGACATCCGCTCTTTTTAAAAGACAACCTTCAAAAAGAAACATCTTTTTTGTTACGTTTGCTGCTGATTCACGACTACAGGCGCTTGCTCTTGAGAGACCCGCTGCTGCCCGCAGATTTGCTGCCTTCCAAGTGGCCCGGTGACGCCGCGCGCGACACATGCCGTGCGTTGTACGAATGCTTGCTGGAACCCAGCGAAAAATTTCTGGACGAAGAAATACAACTGGCCGATGGCCGCGCCACCAAAAGTCTGAAATTCTTGCGACAGAGGTTTCAAAAATGTTGATAATCGCAAACACAAAAACCCTTTCGCTGACCGGGTGTCTTAACCGTCGGTTGTTTTTGAAGAAAGATAAACATGGCGTTGAATGTTGTTGGCCTGGCGCTCAAGCGTCCTTATACGTTTGTGGTGATGGCCTTGCTCTTGTTGATACTGGGGCCACTCGCAGCGCTTAAAACACCAACCGATATTTTTCCTGAAATACGTATCCCGGTGATCGCCGTAGCGTGGGCCTACACCGGCTTGCCGCCCGATCAAATGGCTGGGCGTATCAGCACCTTGTACCAACGCGTGCTGACCACCACTGTCAACGATATCGAACACATCGAAGCCAACTCCTACGCTGGTGTCGGTATTGTGAAAATCTTTTTTCACCCGGGCGTCAACATCGCGATTGCCAACGCACAAGTGACCGCGATTTCTCAGGTGCTGATTCGGCAAATGCCACCTGGCACATTGCCACCGCTGATCGTCAACTACAACGCGTCAACCGTTCCGATTCTTCAACTCGCGCTTGCTGGCCAAGGGCTGTCAGAACAAAACTTGGCAGACATTGGATTGACGCAGGTTCGCACGCCCTTGGTCACTGTGCCAGGCGCAGCGATTCCATTTCCTTACGGCGGCAAGTCGCGACAAGTGCAAATCGATTTGAATTTGCCCGAGTTACAAGCCAGAGGTCTGAGTGCGCAGGATGTGGCTGCAGCGCTGGCGTCACAAAACATCATCACACCCGTCGGCACCCAAAAAATAGACAGTCTGGAATACACCATCAGCTTGAACAACGCGGCTGCCACCATCAAAGACCTGGGCGACTTGCCAATCAAAAGCGTCAACGGTGCGATGGTCTACATACGCGATGTGGCCAATGTCCACGACGGCAATGCACCACAAACCAACATCGTGCATGTCAACGGCAACCGCTCGGTGTTGATGTCTGTGCTGAAGAATGGCACCACCTCCACATTGGCCATCGTCGACGGGGTGTTGGAAAAACTCAAGTCGATCAAACCCTCCTTGCCCGAAGCGTTGATGGTCAAGCCCATCAATGACCAATCCTTGTTTGTGCGTGCCGCGATTCAAGGGGTGGCCATGGAGGGCTTGATTGCGGCAGCACTCACCAGCGTGATGATCTTTTTGTTTTTGGGCAGTTGGCGCTCAACCATCATCATTGCTGTCTCGATTCCGCTGTCCATCATGGGTGCTTTGGTCGGTCTCTACGCACTGGGGGAAACCCTCAACCTTATGACGCTGGGCGGGCTCGCGCTCGCGGTAGGAATTCTGGTTGACGATGCAACAGTCACAATCGAAAACATCAACTGGCACCTTGAACAAGGCAAGGATGTGGTGACGGCCATTCTGGACGGCGCTGATCAAATCGTCGCGCCCGCTTTTGTTTCGTTGCTGTGTATTTGTATTGTGTTCGTGCCCATGTTTTTCTTGGAGGGTGTGTCGCGATTCTTATTTGTACCCATGGCTTTGTCGGTGATGCTGGCCATGACTTTTTCGTTCTTTCTTTCTCGCTCTTTGGTTCCCACCATGGCGAAATACCTGCTCAAGCCTCACGCACCTCACACAGACATGCACGGCAACAACAGCAGTCTGCCGCCTACGCGCAACCCCATCATGCGTTTTCAGCGCAGTTTCGAAGCCGGTTTTGAAAAGTTTCGCGCCAGTTACAAAGACCTGCTGGAACTGGCATTGGCCCACCGTTGGCCTATCGTGACGGGCTTCATGGGATTTGTCATGGCCACTTTCGGGTTGGTTCCGTTTTTGGGTACCAACTTTTTTCCAGATGTCGATGGCGGTCAAATCCTCATACATGCACGCGTTCCTGTGGGCACGCGGGTCGAAGAAACCGCGGCACGGTTCTCCCGCATCGAAGACGCGATTCGGCAAGTCATTCCAGAACAAGAGATTGAAACCTTGGTCGACAACATTGGCTTGCCGCCAAGTTGGATCAACTTGATCTACAACAACACCGGTGTGATTGGCACCATGGATGGCGACATTCAAATTGCATTGCGCAAGGAGCACCGACCCACGTCAGAGTATGTGCGTGAACTCCGAAAAACCCTGCCTGAGGCTTTTCCAGACACGGTGTTTTCTTTTCCACCGGCTGACATCGTGAGTCAAATTTTGAACTTCGGTGCGCCCGCGCCCATCGACATTCAAATCCGTGGCGCCAACTTGAGCGCCAACTTTGACTACGCCAACAAACTGTTGAAGGAAATTCGGCGCATTCCCGGTGTGGCCGATGCCCGCATCCAACAGTCTGCCAAAAGCCCGGTGTTTGAGGTGAACATTGACCGCAGCCAGGCGCAAGACATGGGCATCACACCCAAAGATGTGACCAACAATATGGTGGTGAATTTGGCGGGTAGCAGCCAAGTGGCCCCAACGTTCTGGCTCAACCCTGCCAACGGTGTTTCTTACGGCGTGGTGATGCAAACCCCGCAATACAACATGGACTCGCTCAGTGCTTTGTCCAATTTGCCCGTCGGCAACAGCGCCAACGCCAACCAACCAGTACTCGGCGCATTGGCCACCATCAACCGCACGACGCGCAACGCTGTCGTCAGCCAATACGACATTCAACCGATGGTGCAAATCAATGCGACCACCCAAGACACCGATTTGGGCACGGTGGCCCGTGAAGTCAGGCGCGTGATCGCAGCCACCGAAGGCGATCTGCCCAAAGGCACCAAAGTGGTTCTGTTGGGCCAGGTTCGCACCATGGAAAAAGCCTTCTCTGGATTGCTTTGGGGTTTGTTGGGCGCGGTGGTGTTGATTTATTTCCTGATCGTGGTCAATTTCCAATCTTGGCGCGATCCTTTTGTCATCGTCAGCGCCCTGCCCGCCGCGCTGGCAGGCATCGTATGGATGTTGTTTGCCACGCGCACCACGCTGTCAGTACCTGCCCTGACCGGCGCCATCATGTGCATGGGTGTTGCCACCGCCAACAGTGTGTTGGTGATCAGTTTTGCCCGCGAACGTCTGGAGCAATTGGGAGACCCGATCGCTGCCGCGTTAGATGCCGGCTTTGTGCGTTTCAGGCCCGTGTTGATGACCGCTTTGGCCATGATGATCGGCATGGTGCCCATGGCGCTGGGTTTGGGTGAAGGCGGCGAACAAAACGCCCCCCTGGGCCGGGCCGTCATCGGCGGCTTGATGCTCGCCACAGTGGCCACCCTGGTCTTTGTCCCGCTTTTATTCAGCATGGTGCACAGCCGTGATCGCGCCAGCAGCAGCGCCTCGTTTTCCTCTGGAGTCAGTCATGTTTAAGCAGTCAGGATCGATGGTTTCCCGTGGTTGGTTGTGGACCGCTCTGATCGCGGCGAGCGTGCTGGCTGGTGTGGTTGTATTCAATGGCTTGCAAGTTCGGGCCAAAGACGCAGCACAGTTGAAAGCATTGGCCGACAAACAGTCCACCGTGACCGTGACCGTGATTTCTCCCACCAGCAGTTCCGACGCTGCGGCTCTCAGCCTGCCGGGTCGCATTGAGGCTTATGCCAAAGCGCCTTTGTATTCGCGCATCAGCGGCTATTTGCGAACCTGGAAAGCCGACATCGGCACGTCAGTCAAAGCCGGTCAAGTGTTGGCCGAAATTGACACGCCCGATTTGGACCAGCAAATTCTTCAGGCCAAGGCTGAGTTGGCCAGTACCCAAGCCAACGCGGCTTTGTCGGAGAACACCGCCAAGCGTTGGCAGTCATTGCAAGCCACCAATTTTGTGTCTCCGCAAGCGGTCGAAGAAAAGCTGGCCGACTTGAACGCCAAGCTCGCTGTTGTCAATGCGTCGCAGGCCAATGTCAACCGTTTGCAAGCACTGAAAAATTTCAGCCGCATCGTGGCGCCGTTTGATGGTGTGGTGACCGCGCGCAACACCGATGTGGGTCAATTGATCAATGTGGGCGGTGCGCCAGGCAGCGAATTGTTCGTGGTGTCTGACGTAAAACGTTTGCGTTTGTATGTGAATTTGCCGCAAAACCAAGTCTCAAATATTCAAAAAGGAACCACTGCGAAATTCACGGTGCCTGAGCAACCTGGGCAAGTGTTCACAGCCACGGTTCAATCCATGTCGCAAGCGATCAGCAGCAGCTCAGGCAGCATGCTGGTGCAACTCTCCGCTGAAAACAAGCGTGGTGAATTGTTGCCCGGTGGCTATGCCAGTGTGAGCTTTTCTATCGCGCCACAAGCCAATTTGTTGAGCGTACCGCCCAGCGCCTTGGTCTACACCAAGAGCGGTGTTCAAGTTGCCACCGTGAATGCAGAGAACCGGGTTGTCATGAAACCCGTGGTGATTGCGCGCGACCATGGCAATCGACTGGAGTTGTTGTCAGGCATTCAAGCCCAAGACAAGGTGATTGAAAACCCACCTGATGGCGTGACCCAAGGTGACTTGGTACAAGTGCGTACTCCTCAAGCATCACATTAACTTTGCTTGAAAAACTATCTTCGACACGCTTGTTCAAAAGCACGGTGTCGTTGATTTGCAAAAACAAAGAAGCAATGGCTGCGCAAAATAAATGATTTCTTGACTGAGTATGACAAAAACGACAATAATTCGACAAATTTTTTCGCGCTTGATGACACACCAACGTTTTAATGAAGTGATGTTCAGTCAAATCGCATACTCTTCTCAGGAGACCGTGCGTGCTGTTTGACCACTGTGCGCAATGCCAGCGATGCTGCAATGTGGAGGCTGGCTATCCCCCTCTCGAAATCACTCTCACCGCCAAAGAACAAAAAAAACTTGGCTCGGTCTGCATAGAAACGCGTTGTACCCATTTAGGGCCAGCCGGATGCAGCATGGGTGAGGACAAACCTTTTGGGTGCACGCTCTACCCACTCAGTTACAACCCCAATAACAAAAGTTTTTACTTCGACACCGACTGTCCTTTGATGGATGACTATTTTCTCGGTTTGTCAGATGCGAAAAGTGACGCGTCCGCGCACCTTCACAAAGTGCACAAAAGCATTGTTCAGTTGGAAAAAACCGATCCTGCATTTTTACAACTGAACCACGAAGTCGATGTCGCTTATTTTGATCTCAAGCGCATTCCTGCTGTACATTTCAAACCAAAACAAAACAAGAAAAATTCCAACATTTAAAGGCAACACTATGAATGGCACGCTCTACCAATTCAAATCTGCGAATTCATTTTCTGCAACCCCCAAAGTGCATGAAGTCGGATACCAGAGTTGGACCCAAGACAATTTACTGGTGGAGAGCGAGCACAACGACATTCTTTACTACACCACACGCTGGGATGCGTTGTGCCCCTATATCAATGTCACCCTAGAAATGTTGGAATCTGCTCCCAAACCTTTCGTGGTGTATGCATTGCCACCAGACAGTCCTTATGGCGTGCCGATCAATGACAAATACGGCTTGGTCAACACCATGGACGAGGCGTTCTGGAAAGAACCCCGCCGCGAACGAAAATTTCGTGAATACGACAAGCAATACAAAAACTTCGTGTACACCGAAGAAGTGGTGCCTGGTTCTCAACTGACGGTAGAGGACATGTTTGAAATGGGTGGCGAGCATTTCGCCAACTACTACATCGACGACCGCGAGGTAGAAGGCTTTGTCGACTATGTCCGCCATTTAGACGTGTTGATACTGCGTGTGCACAGCCCTGAAGGCGAATTGGTGCTGACTGACGTGTCTATTCTTTTGCCCAAGTACAACCAGTTGTATGGCAGTTTTTGTCAATGGAACCGTGATTACAAAAACCGTTCACCCGGCATCTACGCATGTTTGCAAGCCTGCCGCTGGGCCGCCAAAAATGGATTGCGCTATTACAACCTGGGCCCGGTGGATGACTACGGTTACAAAGCTTTGTTCGTGACCGATCATGAACCGATTTATGCGTTGGCTTTGATCGACCCGAACCACCCGTTGGCAACCGACCCCACCTCACCTTTGATCACAGACTTCAAGCCCCACGAACTCAACCAAATTTATCGCCACCCACCCGTGGTGCACCAGGTTCAACACCAGCACAACGTGTTGGCCATGGCGGGTTGATCAAAAGTAGTGCTTTTCACCAAAGCTGATGTCGTAATCGATAAACAGCTCTTCGCCTTGGTCAATGGCTTTGAGGCTTTCTAAAGCACCGTTCTTTTTGAACCGCAAATTGGGTTGCTTCGAGTGGTTCAGGTAAACCGCCAAATCAAATGAATTCAACCCGTTGACGGGAATACTCACGGTCTTGCGGTTGTAGTAGCAAAACATATCTATCTGACTTCGCACGCCCTTGGGTAAATGTTTGATGTCCTTTTTGGGTACATCAATTTCCCGCATCCGTATATAACTTCTCAGCGGATTGACTCCCTTGGGAATGGGGCGAACCGCAAACACCCCAATGCCATGAATAGGCGAGACTCCGAGCTTGCAAAATACTTCAGTCTCAAGATGCTGAATGATTTTTTTCTTAGTATTTGGCATGACCATCACTTTCAATCGAGCGTTGAACTATACCCAATAGGCTCAGGGTCATCCGATGCCTGCTTACAATGCCAGCGATGATGCCGCTTACCAACGATACGCACATGCGCCGTCTGAGCTCGCGGCTTTTAATTCTTTCCGTTTCTTTTTTTCTGGGCGGCGTGTTGCTTTCCACGCTGCCGATCAATCAAGAATGGATGGTTAGCCTGAACCACATGGTGACAGGCGCAGATCCTTTCTGGTCTTTTTTGACACAGTTTGGCGAAGGTGGCGCAGCGCTGTTGCTGTTGCTGGTGTTTACGCGTTTTTCGCCAAACGGAACAGCGCTTTCTTTGAAATGTTTTTTGATCGGGTCCTTGGCGTCGCCATTGCTCAAATCCTGGTTCTCCCACCCCAGACCTTTGGGCGTGCTTGAACCGGGATTGATCCACACCATTGGCCTGCCTGCAACCGCTGCGAACGCCATGCCCTCCGGGCACAGCATGACCGTGGTGGCAGCGGTCACATTGCTGGGCTTGTGCTTACCCTCGGGCGGCAAATACAAGATCATCTTTTGGGCGATGGCTTTATTAGGCGCAGCGGTGGCGCTGTCGCGCATCATGGTGGGGGCCCATTGGCCTTCGGATGTGATCGCGGGCGCAGGATTGGGGTGGCTGGTGGTGGCGCTGGCCCACGAATGGGAAATGCGCCAAGCTTGGGAACCCCGCCTGCGAACACGTGCGGCCCAATATGTTTTGTTGCTGGCTGAAACAGGCTTGGTGATTTACCTTTTTTTAGCGAGCACACACACACCCTCTGAGCGCTTGGCATTTGATTTGATGGCCACCGTAGGCATCGCTGGCGCTTTATCCCGCTTGAGCAAGTTGCGTCAAGTGTCGGCACCATGACTTCTTTGTTCAAGCCCTTCACCCAACCCTGGCCTTGGTTGGCCATTTGCGTGCTGTTTTTTTGGGTTTTCCCCGACACAGATTTGCGGGTCTCGAACTATTTTTACGATGCCAACACCCAAAGTTTTCCAGCCAACCAATGGGCGTGGGTGAAGTGGATCTATGTATACACCCCGGAGATCAACAAATGGGTGACTATTGCTGCTTTAGGACTGGTCTTGTTATACCCATGGCGAAAGCAATACATCCCTTTGCGCTGGCGCAAAAGTGCTGTCGCTTGGCTGTTGTTGATATCGATTGGCATAGGGTTTTTGGTTGACTGGGTGCTGAAAGACCATGTGGGAAGACCGCACCCTTACCAAACCGTTCCCTACAACGGTACCCAAAATTTTGTTCCCGTGTTTCACTACCAACCGTTGTGTGAAGAAAATTGTTCATTTGTCAGTGGCCATGCAGCCGGTGGTTTTGTTTGGATGGCTTGGGGCATGTGGCGCGGGCGTCGGTTGCGTCAGCGTTGGATCGGGGTTGGCATAGCCGCTGGTGTCTTGATTGGCGCCACACGGGTGATGCAAGGCGGCCATTTTCTCAGTGATATTGTGTTTTCTGGTTGGTTCATGTGGCTCACCTACCAACTGATACGCGCGGTGTGGTTGCGTCACCGATACCGACGCATACGCCAACATGCCGTCGCCTGACATTGGCAATCCACACAATGGCTCAACGAGGCATCCGCTACATTCAACTTTTTTAAAACCGAAATGAAATCACCATGGAATTGTTAACCAACCCCCAAATGTGGATGGCGCTTGCCACGTTGACATTGCTCGAACTGGTACTGGGCATTGACAACATCATTTTTATTTCTATTTTGGTCAGCAAGTTGCCCAAAGCCAAACAAGAAATGGCCAGACGCATCGGTCTGTTCATGGCGATGTTTTTGCGCATTGCCTTGCTGTTGCTGCTGTCTTTCATCATCGGGTTGGTAGAACCCTTGTTCACGGTGTTGGGGCAACCGTTTTCCGGACGGGATTTGATATTGCTGGCGGGCGGTTTATTTTTGATTTGGAAAAGCACGGGCGAAATTCACCAATCGCTCGAAGGTGATGACACGGACCATGCAGCAGGCGTGAAAGTCAAAGCCAATTTGGTGGCCATCATCGCGCAAATCATCGTCATTGATCTGGTGTTTTCGCTGGACTCCATCATCACTGCGGTGGGTATGGTGGACGATGTGCGCATCATGATCGCGGCAGTCGTGATCTCTTTGGGTCTGATGATGTTGTTTGCCCGCTCTATTGGTGAATTTGTCGAAGCACACCCTTCCATCAAAAT
>JALRAA010000299.1 GCA_023262645.1 Burkholderiaceae bacterium | reverse complement strand
GCTTGGACAACAGCACCAGCGGCGAATACGCACAAGACGTCGCCAACGACTTGCGCAGCAGCATGCAAAAACACGCGGGCGTGTTTCGTACGCAAGCGTCGCTGGACGAAGGCGTGGTGCAAATCGCGCAATTGCGCGAGCGTGTCAACGCCATCGGCCTCAAAGACAAGAGCAAAATTTTCAACACCGCACGGATCGAGGCGTTGGAAGTGGAAAACCTGATCGAATGCGCACAAGCCACCATGGTCTCGGCCGCTGCACGGCGCGAAAGCCGTGGCGCCCACACGGTGGACGATTACGCAGACACACCCGAGCACCCGAACGGCCGCAACGATGCGCAATGGCTCAAGCACAGTTTGTGGCACAGCCACAGCAACAGCATGACGTACAAGCCGGTCAAACTCCAACCCTTGACCACGGAAAGCATTCCGCCCAAAGTGAGAACCTTCTGATGAAACGCACTTTCAAGATCTACCGCTACGACCCGGAAAAAGACGCCAAGCCTTACATGCAAACCATCGAGGTTGAACTCGACGGCCACGAACGCATGTTGCTTGACGCGTTGATGAAACTCAAAGCACAAGACCCGTCGCTGTCGTTTCGCCGCTCTTGCCGTGAAGGCGTATGCGGGTCTGACGCCATGAATATCAACGGCAAAAACGGCTTGGCGTGTTTGACCAACATGCTGACCTTGCCGGGCGTGATCACCCTCAAACCTTTGCCCGGATTGCCCGTCATTCGCGACCTGATTGTGGACATGACGCAATTCTTCAACCAATACCACTCGATCAAACCTTATTTGGTCAACGACAGCCTGCCGCCTGAAAAAGAGCGTTTGCAATCCCCGGCTGAACGCGAAGAACTCGACGGTTTGTACGAATGCATTTTGTGCGCAAGCTGTTCGACCAGTTGCCCATCGTTTTGGTGGAATCCCGACAAATTTGTGGGACCGGCAGGTTTACTGCAAGCCTATCGCTTCATCGCCGACAGCCGCGACCACGCCACCAACGAGCGGCTTGACAATTTGGAAGACCCCTACCGTTTGTTCCGTTGCCACACCATCATGAATTGCGTCGATGTTTGCCCCAAAGGTTTGAACCCCACCAAGGCGATCGGCAAAATCAAAGAACTGATGATCAGCCGCGCGGTGTGAATGGAGGATGAGCAACTCGTTGGCTTGGCAGATGGCGACAGATTGTCGTCAGCTGCCTTCAGCAAACTGCGCTGGCGTTGTCGCCGTGGCTTGCTGGAAAACGATTTGTTCATCGAGCGTTTTTTCAACAAACACGCTGACGAATTGACCGTTGGGCAAGCGCGCGGTATGTACGCATTGATGGAATTGGCAGACAACGATTTGTTGGATGTGTTGCTAGGCAGAACCCCCAGCCACGATGTGCTGCAACACCCCCAAGTTCAAGCCCTTTTGCCGATGCTCAAAGTTTGATTTTTTTATTGATTGACACAGGAATTGACCATGAAACTCGCTGATTACAAGGCCACTCTTTCTTTCACCAATGGCCAACCCAGCGTTGAGATGCCGGTCTACAACGGCACCATCGGCCCGGACGTGATCGATATTCGAAAGCTGTACGGCCAAACTGGCATGTTCACTTACGACCCAGGTTTTTTGTCGACCGCGTCTTGTCAATCGGCCATCACTTTCATTGACGGCGACAAAGGCGAATTGCTCTACCGTGGTTACCCGATCGAACAATTGGCCACCCACTGCGACTTTTTGGAAACCTGTCATTTGCTGCTGTACGGTGAACTGCCCAATGCGCAGCGCAAACACGAATTCACCCGCACCGTCACCCACCACACCATGGTGCACGAGCAAATGCAATTTTTCCTGCGTGGTTTTCGCCGCGATGCCCACCCCATGGCGGTGCTCACCGGCTTGGTCGGCGCGCTCTCGGCCTTCTACCACGACAGCACCGACATCAACAACCCTGAACACCGCGAAGTGGCCGCGATTCGCCTGATTGCCAAGATGCCCACCTTGGTGGCCATGGCTTACAAATACGGCATCGGCCAGCCTTTTCTTTATCCGCAAAACGACTTGTCTTATGCAGGCAATTTCCTGCGCATGATGTTCGGTACGCCATGCGAACCGTATGTGGTCAACCCGGTGCTCGAGCGCGCCATGGACCGTATCTTCACCTTGCATGCCGACCATGAACAAAACGCCTCCACCTCGACGGTGCGTTTGTGCGGTTCATCCGGTACCAATCCGTTTGCCGCCATCGCCGCCGGTGTGGCATGTTTGTGGGGCCCAGCCCACGGTGGCGCCAACGAAGCCTGCTTGAACATGTTGGAAGACATTCAAGCCAACGGCGGCATTGCCAAGGTGGGTGAGTTCATGGAGCAAGTCAAAGACAAAAACTCCAATGTCAAACTCATGGGCTTTGGTCACCG